>JBDLIY010000565.1:0-2662 GCA_039714635.1 Planctomycetota bacterium | reverse complement strand
GGATCTCGGCGAAGTACCCGAGCGCGCCCGCCTCGGGGTCGTCCACGGCGAGCCAGGCCAGCGTGATCCCCGCCAGCTGGGCGAGGGCCTCCGCGAGGTAGAGATGCGGGCAGGCGAGGCCGGTGCACCACGCGCGCTCGTCGAGGACGAGGCGCGACGAGCCGGTCTCCGCGTCCGTGTCGATCTCCGCGGCGGAGAGCAGCAGCATGCGGTGGCGGTGCGGCAGCACGACCCGGATGTCGTCGGTGTTCAGGCTGCGGATCATCGCCAGGGCATCTCCCCGGAGTTCTCGATGATCCTCGTCCCCTTCGCCGGCTTCAGGGCGACGTCGTCCTCGTCGAGGTCGCGGTCCGTACGCACGTCGGAGACCTTCGTCGAGACCGAATCGCCGCTCGGGTCGACGTAGGAGAGTTCCTTCATCAGGCCGGTCTTCGAATCGATCCGCAGGGTCAGCGTATCGATGTGGCCGAGCAGGGCACCGGTGACCGGGCGGCAGCGGAGCGTGACGACGCCGTCCTTCCTCGCGAACTCGAGCGGACGGAACGACCGGAACGCGACGGACGCCGAGTCGCCGAAGCCGACGAAGACGTAGTCCCCCATCCGGGAGTCCCCGAAGAGGAAGCGCTCGAGGCGCTTGTTCTCCGGGTCGTAGACCTCCATCTTCTTCCGCGTGATCAACACGAGGCTCTCGCGGGGCTCCTCGTCCATCCAGAGCAGTCGGCCCGGAACGAACCGGAACTTCCCCTTCGCGACGAAGGGCTTGAGCAGGAGCACGGTGCGCTTCTCGCGGACGTAGCTCCCGGTGATGCTCTCGACCTTCTTCACCTTCGCGGAGAGCGAGTCGAGAACGGTCTCGATCTTCGACCCCCACCCGGCTTCCGGGGGCCAGGCGACGGTCTCCGACGCGTTCGGCACCGGGACCGGGTCCGACCTGGACTTCTCCCAGCCGGAGTAGGTCCGGAATTCCCGGCCGCCGTCGACGTACCGGAACTCGACCTCCTTCGGTCGCCCGTCGGAGTCGAACTCCATGCGCACCGACTCGAGGACCCGGCGGACTGTCTTCAGGCGGGGAACGAGCAGGAAACCGCGCTCCGGTTTCTTCGTGTCCGGTGGCGGCGGGTCGAAGACGCGGTTCAGGACCTCGTCCGGCAGGAACTCGGGGAACAGGGCGCTCGGGAAGCCGGAAACCCGGCTCCACGGGTGCTTCGGGCCGCGCCGGGCCGTCACGTTGTCCCACGAAACGCGGATCTGCATGCCGTTGCCCGGCTCGACGAAGGTGTAGGTGGAACCGGAAACACGCAGTCCCAGGCGCGAGAAGAACAGGCGCTTGCCGCAACCGGCCCGCACGACGTCGGCGGTCAGGTCGGTGAGGTCGGAACGGAAGTCTCCCTCCGCGGTCGCGGGGACGGAGAACAGCAGGACGAACAGCAACGGCAGGGCCTTCAACTCTTCCTCCGGGCCGGCAGCAGCGCCGGCAGCACCAGCAGAGTCACGGCGCAGCACGAGAGTGCGCCGAGCATCACAAGATACCCCATGGATGCCAGGCCGGGGCTCGTCGAGAGGACCAGCGATCCGAAGGCCGCGCAGGTCGTCAGCGTCGTCAACAGGATCGCGCCGCCGACGTGGCGGGCGGTCTCCGCGACGGGGCGGCCCCGCTCGTGGCGGAGGCGGTTCATGAACTGGATGCCGTCGTCGACCCCCAGGCCGAGGACCATCGGGATCAGGCCGATGTTGATCATGTTGAAGGTGAGGCCGGACCAGGACATCGCTCCCAGCGTCATCGCCATTCCCAGGACGACCGGCGCGATGGAGAGAAGCGCCAGGCGCAGGCTGCGGAAGCCGACGGCCGTCGCCGCGAGAACGGCGGCGAGGACGAGCAGCGGGATGAGGCGGAACTCCGCCTCCACGTTCGAGGCGATGCCTTCGAGGAGGGCGCGCGGCCCGGTGGCGACGACGGGCCGGTCGCTCTCCGCCAGCGCGGACGCGATCGCGGCGCGTGAACCCTCCGGGGCGCGGTGGTAGGCGACGAGGATCGACTCCCCGCCGGGCTCGACGAGGAACCGGCGGGCCAGCGGGCGAAGCGCGGGCGAACGGAGGTCGGCGCCGGCCAGGGGCCGCTTGACGGCGAGCGCGCTCGCGAGCTTCTCGATCGCGGGGGCGAAGGGGACGGGGTTCAGGCCCTCGGCGCGAAGGGCGGCGGCGGCGCGTGCGGCGAAGCCGTCCCGGGGGAAGGCGGCGAGCAGGCCGAGGATCCGGACCTGGCGTTCGCGGTCGGGAACGAGGGTGCCGGGGCCGGACCAGTCGGCGGCGCCGCCCGCGTCGCGGACCGCGCGCCGCGCTTCGTGAAGAGCGGTGAGTCCCCGGTCGAGATCGGTGCCGCGCCAGGCGACGAGGTCCGGGAGCATGCGGTCCGGGAAGCGCTCCGCGAGGCGACGGATGGCCAGCGTCGGCGGGTCGTCGGGGGCGCGAAGCTGCGCCGGATCGGCGGAGAGCGCGGGGAGCCCGGCGACGCCGAACGTGACGGCGAGGACGACGACGAGCGCCGCGGTGCCGAGGCGGACCGGAGTCCGGCGGCGTTCGACCCAGCCGCCCAGGGACGCGAAGAGACCTCCGCCGTGACCGGCCGTCGACCGGCGGAGCAGGAGGACGACCGCGACGCTGA
>JBDLIY010000564.1:0-2668 GCA_039714635.1 Planctomycetota bacterium | reverse complement strand
CGCCTTGAGGAAGACCTCCGGGAGCAGCACCGCCGAACCCACGTTGACGTAGACGCCGTGGTCCAGGCCGGCGACGGCGGTGGTGTGGATCCGGAAGTCCAGGTGGCTCGCCGCGCCGATGGCCGCGCCGTCGGCGGCCGGGTGCAGGTGGACGGTGTCCGTTCCGATCGCCACGTGGACCGTGGCCGGGAGGTCGAGCCGCGCCGCCGTCGCAAGAACGCTCGCTCCCGCGTGCGGCAGGCCCTGCGCGAGGATCAGGTCGCCGGCCGCGCGGCCGCGGCCGGCGACCTTCGCCCCGATCGACGCCGCCTCGGCGAAGAACGCGCCCGTCTCCTCCGTCGAGCCGTACTTCCCGTCCTCGAGGCGCGACGACACGTCCTCGGAGGTGATGCCCGCCGCGGCGATCTCGAAGTCGTGGATCGCCGTGGAGCCCGGCATCGCGAGCCCCGTGATCACGCCGCGCTCCATCAGGTCGATGAGCACCGGAGTGTTGCCGGTCTTGACGACGTGGCCGCCGATACCGAACAGCACGTCGCGGCCGCCGCGGCGCGCGGTGACGATCGCCGCCACGAGTTCCCGCAGCCGGTTCGCCCCGAGGAACCGGGGCAGCGACGCGAGCCAGTCGGACGCGGTCGCCCCGGGCTCCGGCAGGGTCGCGAAGTCCTCGACCGAAACGAGCGACGGGCGGCCGGCGAGGGGCCGCGTGTTGATCTTCCCGAGGTCGAACGGCTCAAGACTCATCGGTCGCCTCCCTGAACCAGTCCCGGCGCATCTTCCAGCGGCGGTGCGCCCAGAGCCACTGCTCCGGGTACTCGCGGACCCATCGCTCGAGCCGCCGGTTGATCTCCTCCGTGATCGCCCGGACGTCCGCCTCCCGATCGCCGGTTGCGGACAGCATAATGGGTTCGTCGGCCTCCAGGACGTACTCGTTTCCGTTCCCCGTCCAGACGCCCCGGCCGAGGAGGATCGGCACGCCGAACCGGAGCGCCATCGTGGCCGGCACCGGCGTGGTGCTCGCGGGCCGGCCCAGGAAGTCCACGAGGATGCCACGCCGACCCGTGCTCTGGTCCGCGAGCATCGCGATCGTCCCGCCCTCCCGAAGGACGCGGGCCGTACCGCGGACGCCGCCCTCCTTCGTGATGATCCTCATCCCGTACCGCTCCCGGACACCGGTGACGTACCGGTCGAGCCGCGGATTGTCCAGCGCGCGGGCCACCGAGGAGAGCCGCACGCCGGCGAGGGCGAGCATCTGGGCCGTGAGCTCCCAGTTGGCGAAGTGACCGGAAACGAGAACGGCGCCCCGGTTCTCGAGGAAGAGGCGCCACGCCTCGGGATCCCCGGCGAGGCGACAGACCTTCGGCATCTTCCCGGGGACGACGAGACGCGGGATCCACGCCGTCTCCATGAAGGTCCGCACCATGTTCCGGAAGGAGCCGCGGGCGACCTCCGCCCGACGGACCGCGTCGAACTCCGGCAGCGCCCGCTCGATGTTGGCGAGCGCCCGTTTCCGATGCTTCTTCCCCACGCGGTAGAAGAGGTCGGCGATGGCGTGCGCCAGCCGCACCGACCGCTCGTACCCGAGGGAGAGCACGACGGCGAGGAGGGCACGCACGAGGGCGTACTCGAGGAGGTGGCGGATTCGCAGAGCCAAGGAGAGGAGTTTAGCCCGACCTTCTCACCGGGGTGCGCGGTTTTCGCCGGCCCTCGCGGCCCGGATCTGTGTTGAGGCTCGTCGGAGACCCGCCCGGGTCGACTCCTCGCTTCGCCTTGCTCCGAACCACGATGCCTCAGCGAAAACACGGCGTGTGTTCCCGACCGTAGTGCCACGTCGATCGAGAGGGCCGTGCCGCGGTGAGTCGTGAGCGAGATTTGCGCACACCCCGATGAGAAAGCCGGGTCAGCTCGTTCCCGACGCCGGTCGCAACGCGTCCCGGAGGAGGGAGCGGATCTCCGCTTCCCCGGACGTGAACCCGATCCCCACGTGGAGCGCCAGCGCGGGCATCGACGACTCCGGCCGGTCGACCCACTTGACCGCGTCCTTCTGGGTCGTGACGACGGCCTCCGCGCCGGCGGCTTCCGCCCGGGAGGAGATGTCGCCGAGGAGCGACCTGTCGTAGCGCTGGTGGTCCGCGTGCCGGGCGGTGCCGGCGAGTTCTGCGCCGAGGCTCCGCAGCGTCTCCTCGAACGCGCCGGGGTTGCCGATCCCCGACACGGCGTAGACCTTCCGGCCGTCGAGCCAGGAGAGCGACCGCGCCACGCCGCCCCCCACCGGCCGGAGATCGGCCGGCGCGTGTGTCGTCGTCGCCACGGCGGCGCGCGGGGCGGCCCGGCGGATCCGGAGCAGCGTCTCCGCCCGGACCGCCTCGTCCACCTGGTCGGACCTCGTCAGGATCACTCCGTGGGCGCGGCGCAGCGCCCGGACCGGCTCGCGCAGCGCCCCGCCCGGGAGACAGTGGTTGCCGCCGAAGGGGCTCGTCGCGTCCACGGTGACGAGGTCGACGTCGCGCGCCAGGCGGACGTGCTGGAAGCCGTCGTCCAGGACGAGGGCGTCGGCGAGGTGGGTCTCGATCGCCGTCAGCGCCCCGCGCACGCGGTCGGGGTCGCGGACGAACAGCAGGTCGGGGAGGTTCTCGGCGAGGGCGGCGAGTTCGTCCGGCGTCTCGTCGGC
>JBDLIY010000563.1:0-2673 GCA_039714635.1 Planctomycetota bacterium | reverse complement strand
GATCCAGCGGCTGAAGGGCTGGGGTGCGCCGCCCTGGCTCGCGATCCTCCTCGTCGTGATCGTCGTCCTCCTGCTGATCCTCGGCCTGACGAGCGTGGTGGGAGGTTCGGTGGCCGAGTTCTCGGGGAAGGTCGGGGACTACGACAAGCTGTCTGACGACATCGTCGAGAAGATCGCCACGAAGCTCGAGGGCCTCGGCCTGAAGGTCGACAAGGAGCGTCTCAAGGACCACCTCGACTCGGAAGGCATCCTGAAGCTCATCTCCGGCACCCTGGTCGAACTGCTCGGGGCGCTCTCCAACCTCGTCGTGATCCTGATCATGACCGTGTTCATGCTCATCGAAGCGGAGGGCCTGCCGACGAAGCTGCGCCGGATCGCGGGGGACCCGGCGGCGGACCTGGGCAACTACCTGAAGGTCAGCCGGTCCGTGAACGACTTCATCCGCGTCAAGACCCTGATGAGCCTGCTCACGGGGATCGGCGTCTCGATCTTCCTGCTGATCCTCGGGGTGCCGTACCCGTTCCTGTGGGGTGTCGTCGCCTTCCTCTTCAACTACGTTCCGCAGGTCGGCTCGCTCCTCGCGGCCGTCCCCGCCGTCCTGCTCGCGCTCATTACGCGGGACCTGACGACCGCCCTGATCACCGCCGGCTGCTACGTCGGCCTGAACTCGATCATCGGCAACGTGCTCGAGCCGCGGCTGATGGGCAAGGCGCTCGGGCTCTCCATTTTCGTCACGGTGATCAGCCTGGTCTTCTGGAACTGGGTGCTCGGCCCGGTGGGGATGCTGCTCTCGATCCCGCTGACGATGATCGTGAAGATCCTGCTGGAGCACAGCGAGGACCTGAAGCCCGCGGCGATCCTGCTGGGCTCCGCCGAATCCGGGAGTACGGAGGCGTCACCACTTTCACCGGATTCGGCAGCCGGGCCTACAGCCGGGAATACGGAGGCGTAACCACTTTCACCGGATTCGGCGGCCGGGCCTACAGCGGAATGTTCCCGTGCTTCTTCGGCGGGTTGTTGTCCCGCTTCGTCTTGAGCAGTTCGAGCGCGTTGAACAGCTGCTTCCGCGTCTCCCGCGGGAAGATCACGTCGTCCACGTAGCCCCGCTCCGCCGCGACGAAGGGGTTCGCGAACTTGTCCGTGTACTCGGCGACCTTCTCCGCCTCCATCGCCGCCGGGTCGTCGGCCGCCGCGATCTCCTTTCGGAAGATGATCTCCACCGCGCCCTTCGAACCCATCACCGCGATCTCCGCCGTCGGCCACGCCAGGTTCACGTCGCCGCGCACGTGCTTCGAGTTCATCACGTCGTACGCGCCGCCGTACGCCTTCCGCGTGATCACCGTGATCTTCGGCACCGTCGCCTCGCAGTAGGCGTAGAGCAGCTTCGCGCCGTGCTTGATGATCCCGCCCCACTCCTGGTCCGTCCCCGGCAGGAACCCGGGCACGTCCTCGAACGTGATGATCGGGATGTTGAACGCGTCACAGAACCGGACGAACCGCGCCCCCTTCATCGACGCCGCGAGGTCCAGGCAGCCCGCCAGCACCGCCGGCTGGTTGCCGATGATCCCGACCACCCGACCGCCGATCCGCCCGTACCCGACGATCAGGTTCTCCGCGAAGTGCTCGTGCACCTCGAAGAAGACGCCGTCGTCCAGGATCGCGCCGACCACGTCCTTCATGTCGTAGGGCTTGTTCGGATCCTCGGGGATCAGGGAGTCCAGCTCCGGGCACTCGCGGTGCGGGTCGTCCGACGGCTCGAGCGTCGGCGGGTCCTCCATGTTGTTCAGGGGCAGGTAGGAGACGAGCTCGCGCACCATCGCCACGCACGCCGCGTCGTCCTCCGCGGTGAAGTGCGCCACGCCGGACTTGCTGGCGTGCACCATCGCGCCGCCGAGCTCTTCCTGCGTGACCTCCTCGTGCGTGACCGTCTTCACGACGTTCGGCCCCGTCACGAACATGTTCGAAGTCTTCTCCACCATGAAGACGAAGTCGGTGATGGCGGGGGAGTAGACCGCGCCGCCGGCGCACGGCCCCATGATCGCGGAGATCTGGGGCACCACGCCGGACGCCAGCGTGTTGCGGAGGAAGATGTCGGCGTAGCCGCCGAGCGAAACGACGCCCTCCTGGATCCGCGCGCCGCCGGAGTCGTTCAGGCCGATCACCGGCACGCCGACCTTCATCGCCATGTCGAGGATCTTCACGATCTTCGCGGCGTGGGCCTCGGCCAGCGATCCGCCGAACACCGTGAAGTCCTGGGAGAAGACGTAGACCGGCCGGCCGTCGATCCGGCCGTGGCCCGTCACCACGCCGTCGGACAGGACGCGCTTCTTCTCCATCCCGAAGTCGCGGCACTGGTGCGCCGCGAACGCGTCCGTCTCGGTGAAGGAGCCCGGGTCGAGGAGAAGGTCCAGGCGCTCCCGCGCGGTCATCTTCCCGCGGTCGTGCTGGCGCTTGACGGCCTCGGGCCCGCCCCCGGCGCGCGACGCGGCTCTCATCTCTTCCAGCCGGCGGATCTTGTCTTCATGCGCCATCAGTGCTTCTCCAACAATTCGACCAGGATGCCCCCGAACGACGACGGGTGCACGAAGGCGATCCGGTGTCCGCCCGCGCCGATCGTCGGCTCCTCGTTGATGAGGCGGACGCCCTTCGACTTCAACTCGGCCAGCTTGGCCT
>JBDLIY010000562.1:0-2675 GCA_039714635.1 Planctomycetota bacterium | reverse complement strand
GTCCCCGTGCCGGCCTGGCCGAGGTACCGGTCCCACCCCTCGACGTCGAGGACACAACCCGTCCGCGTCATGGTGGAGCCCGTCCCGGCGCCCCAGCGGTAGATGTCGTTGCCCCCCGGGTCGATGATGAGCCACGCGTCGCGGTCGAAGATGTCGGGGCCCCGGGTGCCGACGTAGATGTCATGGTCGCCCGCCGGGATCACGAGGGGCCGTTCCTTCGGCCAGTCGGTGATCGCCGAGACGTCGAGCCGCAGGAGAAGTTCGGCGAAGGCCCGGCCCTCGAGGGCGAGGCAGCGGAAGTCGACCTGCGCGTACCGGTCGAAGAATCGCCGCGCGCTCGTCAGGGAGTCCGGCGTGATCTCCTGAGTGAGCCAGTCGACCGGGATCGCTTCGGAGGCGGCCAGCGGAATCACGTCGCGGACGCGGCGCTCGAGGTTTTCCATCGAGCCGCGGAGGAACTTCACCAGTTCCGCGACCGTCTTCGGTCGGAACTCCGGGGTGCCACCGCGATAGCCGGAGAGCAGGAACCGCAGCTCCGCCGGCGCCCGGCCCTGCGCGAAGTCCACGCCCATCGACATTGCCTCGAGCGGTCGCCGCAGAGCCCGGTCGACCAGCGCCGGCCGCATCGGCTCGCTCTCCTTCGGCATCGGCCAGTCGCCCTGCCAGGTGCCGGACTCCCGCCACCGTTTCGCGTTCTTCGTCAGCGCCTCGATGTCGCGGACGACGAGATCGCCCGGCCGCAGCCCGATCTTTGCGAGCGCGGCCGCCACCTCGCTCCGCAGGCGGGCCGAGAGGGCCGTGTCGGTCCCGGACGCCGGCAGGACGGCGAAGGAGATCAGCAGCAGTGCGACCGCCGCCTTCCTCATCGGCCGGCCCCATCCGGGTCGTCCCCGCGTTCCGGTGGCCAGGGGTCGGCGTGGACGGTCACCCGCGTGTACGGCAGCCCGGCCTCGACGGCCCGGACGACCTGCTCCGAGCGCCGGTGGGCCTCGACGAACGGGACGCGCCGGTCGATCTCCACGTGGATCACGACGAAGCGCCGCGCCCCGGAACGGCGCGTCCTCAGGTCGTGGACGCCGAGGACGCCCGGGACCTCCCGCTCGGCGATGCGGAGGATCCTCTCCCGCTCCTCGTCGGGCAGTTCCCGGTCCATCAGGTTGTCGACCGACTCGCGGAACACCTGCACGACGGTCCACACCAGCGCGGCCGAGATGATGAGCGACGCCACCGGGTCGACCCAGGCCACGTCGAGCCACGCGACCGCCAGCAGGCCGAGGAGGACGGCGCCGTTCGTCAGGACGTCCGAGAGGTAGTGGAGGCTGTCGGCCTCCAGCGCCAGCGACTCGCTCTCCTTCGCCACGCGGCGCATCCGGAGGACGAGCAGGATGGTGGCGACGAGGCTGACGACCATGACACCGATGCCGACGAGGGGCACTTCGACGGCCCCGCCGGAGACGAGACGGCGGACGGACTCGACGATCAGGAAGGCCGCCGACGCTCCGATGACGGCGGCCTGAAAGAGGCCGGCCATCCCCTCGACCTTCCCGTGGCCGAAGCGGTGGGAGGTGTCCTCGGGCTCGTCGGCGAAGCGGATCGCCGCGTAGTTCACGCCGGACGCGAAGGCGTCCATCAGGGAGTCGGCGGCGGAGGCGAGCACGGCGATGGAACCGGTCAGGAGCCCGGCCGCGAGCTTGAGGGCGGCGAGGGACAGCGCGACGAGAATCGCGGCGCGCGCGGTGGTGCTCTTCTCCCGGCCCCCCGTGGGGACGATCCAGTCCGTTCGTTCCACGCGGGAGAGTGTAGCACCGGCGCCTCCCGTTGACGGCACGGCGGAGTGCCGTGAGAATGGAGACATGAAACGCTGGATCCCCGTCGTCGTCGTCCTGCTCATCCTGCTCTTGGCCTTTCTGAACCAGTCGGAGTGGTGGGAGACGCACCCCGGGCCGGCGCCCGAAGCCCCGGCTCCCGAGGTGGTGGACCCCGGCGTGGTCCCGCCGGAGGTGGTCCCGGGCACCGTCGATCCGGAGGGCGCCTCCCCGGCTCCGGCCGGGGGAGCGGGAGAGAAGCCGGACGCCACGCTTCCCACCGCCGGGGTACCGGCGCCGGAGGCGGGCACGAAGCCGGACGGAGCGGGCGGTGCCTCCGGCGACCCGGGGAAGGAGACGCCGGCGGTCCGGCGCAACCCGCGTGACCCGCCGCCGCCGACCGGGCCGCGCTTCGGACCCGGCGGAAGCCGGCCTCCCTTCGGCCCCACCGGTCAGTGGGAGAAGTTCCCGCCGGAGATTCCGCGCGGTCGGGCGACGATCACCGTCCGGATCCTCGACTCCTCGGGGCGCCCGATCCCCGGCGCCGAAGCCTGGCTGGGGCCGCCCGACATCCGCGGGAATCCGGCCGTCTCCTACGCGCACCTCCGGAAGCTCGGGAAGGCCGATGCGAAGGGCGTGATCACGGCGACGAGGCTCCCGGCCGGGGCCGCGACCCTCGCCGGGAACCTCCTCGGTCTTCTGAACGGCCCCCGCGGTCTCGACGCGAGGAGCGCGATCGCGGTGACGCTCGTGGACGACCGGACCGTCGAGGTGGAACTCAAGCTGCCCCTCTCACTGACGGACATGGGCCGGGTGGCGGGGATCGTGCGCGGGCCGGGCGGGGATCCGCTCCGCAACGCGGCGGTCATG
>JBDLIY010000561.1:0-2682 GCA_039714635.1 Planctomycetota bacterium | reverse complement strand
ATGCAGCTCGGCGCCGGGCTGACGCTGTTCCTCGTCATCCTCATCGTCGTTCCCGTGTGGATCCGCTCCCGGAAGAGGAGTCGGACGGAATCGGGAGGCTTCTGAGAACGGACATGTTGAACACCCCCAACCTGCTGTCCCTGCTCGCTCAGTCCGGGCTGGCGCAATCGGGCTCGTCCCCGTGGCTGCCCGAACAGGCGTCGACCTCCGCGGTCAAGGTGGACTCCGCGCTCGCGGTCGTCTTCTGGATCTCCGTGTTCTTCTTCGCGCTGATCGTGGGACTCATGACGATCTTCGTGCTCCGCTACCGGCGGAAGCGCGGCGAGGGCGCGTACAGCCAGAAGAACGCGAGCACGACGATCGAGATCATCTGGACCGCCATCCCCTTCGTGGTCGTGGTGACGATCTTCTGGGCCGGCTTCGCGGCGTTCCTGGACCTCGTCGTCGCGCCGGACGACGCGATGGAGATCAAGGTCATCGGGCGGCGCTGGAGCTGGGCTTTCGAGTATCCGAACGGCCTCATCCACGACTCGCTGCACGTGCCCGTGGACAAACCCGTCCGGCTGACGATGCGCTCCGAGGACGTGATTCACAGCTTCTACGTCCCCGACTTCCGCCTGAAGATGGACGTCGTGCCGGGCCGCTACAACAAGGCCTGGTTCACGGCGACGAAGGTGGGCGAGTGGCCGATCTACTGCGCGGAGTACTGCGGGACGGGCCACTCCGACATGCTCAGCTCGGTGATCGTGCACCCCGTCGGCGGCTACGAGGAGTGGCTGAAGCGCGCCGCGGACATCTTCTCCCCGTTCCTGCGCATCTCGAGCTTCACGAACTCGACGGCGCTCCTCGTGTCCCTGAAGGAGGGGACGCGACCGATCGACACGTACCTGAGGGGTCGGCTCACCGAACCCACGCAGGCGCGGGTCGCGGAGTTCACCGGGGCCACACCGCCCGGTGAGGATCTTCTCAAGACGGTGATGGACGAGATCAACGACGTCATCGACGGGGAGCCGATCCACGACGAAGCGCGGTTCGCGGGCGTCGAGCTTCACGCCGGGACGAAGGAGATCCTGGCGAAAGAGGAGCCGAAGCCGGAGGAGATCGCTCAGCTGCACCGCTTCCTCCTGGCCGACGCGTACCCGGCGGCGATCCGCCGCGGGCCGGATCCGATCGAGGCCGGCCGCAAGGTCTACCAGGCGAGCGGCTGCACGGCCTGTCACGCCCTCACGAACGAGAGCGGCATCGGCCCCGGCCTCGGCGGCCTCTGGGGGAAGCAGGAGAAGCTCTCCCCGTCGGGCACCGCTCTCGTGGACGAGAACTACCTCCGGGAATCGCTGATCGACCCGAACACGAAGATCGCCGCCGGCTTCGAGCCGCGCATGCCCACCTACAAGGGGCAGTTGAGCGACCGTCAGATCGACGCCCTGATCGCATTCATCCGCGCCCTCGACACCGAGGGCAAGGTCCAGTCGGAGAGGTGAGGACATGAGCGACGCCATCGCCGTCGAGACGGCCCCGGGCCACGCCGAAGGCGACAACTACATCACGCACGGCAAGGGCCTGAAGTCCTGGCTCGTCACGCTGGACCACAAGCGCATCGGGGTCCTGTACATCATCTCGATCCTGACGAGCTTCTTCCTCGGCGGCGTGTTCGCCCTGCTCGTGCGGACCGAGCTGATCACGTCGAAGCAGACGATCGTCGACGCCGACACCTACAACCAGCTCTTCACGCTGCACGGCGCGGTGATGATCTTCCTCTTCGTGATCCCGGGCATCCCGGCCGCGATCGGGAACTTCGTCCTGCCGCTGATGCTCGGCGCGAAGGACGTGGCGTTCCCCCGGCTGAACCTCGCCAGCTGGTATCTCTACGTGGTCGGGGCGATCTTCGCGCTGGTCTCCATCGCGCTCGGCGCCGTGGACACGGGCTGGACGTTCTACACTCCCTACTCCACCGAGACCTCCACCGCCGTCGTGCCGATGACCACCGGCGCGTTCATCCTGGGCTTCTCCTCGATCCTGACCGGCCTGAACTTCATCGTGACGGTGAACAAGCTCCGGCCGGCCGGCATGACCTGGTTCAAGATGCCGCTGATGCTCTGGGGCCTCTACGCCACCGCGATCATCCAGGTGCTCGCGACGCCGGTGCTCGGGATCACGCTGCTGCTCCTCATCGTGGAGCGCCTCCTGGGGGTGGGCATCTTCGACCCCGCGCTGGGCGGGGACCCGGTGCTCTACCAGCACTTCTTCTGGTTCTACTCCCACCCGGCGGTCTACATCATGATCCTGCCGGCGATGGGCGTGATCAGCGAACTGATCAGCGTCCACTCGCGGAAGCACATCTTCGGCTACCACTTCATCGCCTACAGCTCGATCGCGATCGCCTTCCTCTCGTTCCTCGTGTGGGGCCACCACATGTACACGAGCGGCCAGTCGGCGCTGGCGTCCACGATCTTCTCGCTGCTGACGTTCTCCGTGGCGATCCCGTCGGCGGTCAAGGTCTTCAACTGGCTGGCGACGATGTACAAGGGGAACATCCAGCTCACGACGCCGATGCTCTACGCGCTGGGCTTCATCTTCCTGTTCGGCATCGGCGGCCTGACCGGGCTGTTCCTCGGCTCCCTCGCGGTGGACGTCCACCTGCACGACACCTACTTCGTCGTCAGCCACTTCCACTACACGATG
>JBDLIY010000560.1:0-2684 GCA_039714635.1 Planctomycetota bacterium | reverse complement strand
CGCCGCCGCATCTCCTCCTTCGACCTCGTGAAGAAGGTGATGAACCTCGGGGCGAACGCCGCCTACGTCCCCGACTTCGACGAGATCGTGAGCCGCCTGTTCGACCGTCTCCGCCCCGGCGACGTCCTCGTGACGATGGGCGCCGGGGACATCCACCGCGTCGCCGACGCCGTCCAGAACCGATTGGAGAGCTATGGAAAAGCACCGATACCCGCTTAGCCGGCTCACCTCCCTCGGGGTCGGTGGCGCCGCGGACCGACTGGTCTTCCCCGAGACGGCGGAGGAACTCGCGGCCGAGTTGCGCCGGGCCTCGGACGACGACCTTCCGGTCCGTGCGCTCGGCGGCGGCAAGAACCTGCTCGTCGACGACCGCGGCGTGCCGGGGGCCGTGATCTCGCTCGAGCGGATGCGGCGCCTGACGGTCCGGGGGAGCGGGGTGACGGCCGGTGCGGGGGTGCCGACGGGTACGGTGGTGTCGCGCACGGTGCGGAACGGTCTCGACGGCCTGCTCTGCCTCGTGGGCGTGCCGGGCACGGTCGGCGGAGCGGTCCGGATGAACGCCGGGGGAGTCCACGGTTCCGTTGGCGAGTGCGTGCGTGAGGTGCGGGGCCTGACCGCGGGGGGCGAGCCCTTCACCTTCGGCCCGGAGGCCTGCGGCTTCGGCTACCGGACGAGCCGCCTGGCGGGGACGTTCGTGACGGAAGTCGTCTTCGAACTCGAGCGGTCGGAGGAGGACCTGTCGCGGCGGGTCCGGGAGATCTACGCGGCGAAGCGGTTCGCGCAGCCGCTCGAGGCGGCGACGGCGGGCTGCATGTTCAGAAACCCCGGCCTGCCGGGCGGCGAGAGCGCCGGGAAGCTCATCGACCTGGCGGGGTTGAAGGGGCACGTCGCCGGCGGCGCGAGGATCTCGCCGAAGCACGCGAACTTCGTGGAGAACCGCGGGGACGCGACGTCGATGGACATCGGGACGCTCGTCGCCACGGCCCGGTCGCGGGTGTTCGCCGAGTTCGGCGTGGAGCTGGAACTGGAGGTGGAGATCTGGTCGCGAGAGGAGAGCGCCCTGCTCGTGGCCTGAACCCGGATGGGGGAGGCCACGAGTCGTGCGTTCTTTGTGAAAGCCGTGAACTTGCCGGACGAGGTGCTCTGAGGGCCCGAATGGGCCACCTCGCCGGGGAAGAGCAATGCAATGCCTGACCCATGGGTAGGACCCGCGCCGTCCGGGAGGGACGGCCCAGCTGAGAACCAGTTGAAGGAGCAAGAAGAACGATGATCATGCCTGAGAAGCTCTCCCTGAGCGATTTCGTGAGCCGTCGACTTCACCCGGTGAAGGTGACGATCCAGCTGATGACCCACGAGCTGCAGCAGAACTCGGAGGGCGGGAAGACGAAGATCAACTCCGACCTCTTCGCATCGACCATCAGCACGATCGAGCTGTTCGTCGAGGACTACGAGAAGCTCCTCGAGAAGTCGAGCTCGCAGCGGACGACGCCCGCGGTGGAGCGCCAGTTCGTCGGCGAGGAGGCGAAGTCCTCCGCGTCGTAACGCGAGCGCGAATCACCTGACCTGAGGTCGATCGTTTGACGGAGAGGACCGGCACGCAAGGGAGCCGGATCTGGACCACGGTCCGGCTCCTCCTGGTGGTCGCCCTCGTCATGCTGCTCTGGGTGGCGGCACGGAGGTCCCATGCCTTCGTCGCGCGCCACCCGGCGTTCATCGTGGACCCGGCTGCGGCCGTGGCCCGGGCGCCGGCGGAGTGGCTGACGGGGGAGGACCTCGTCCACATGAGGGAGGCCAGCGGCCTTCTCGGTCGGCGATTCTCCTTCTTCACCCCCGGCCTCGAGGGGATCTTCCGACGCGGTTACGAGGGCTCGCCCTGGGTCCGCCGCGTGACGGACGTGCGACTCCTCTACCCGAACCGTGTCGCCGTCGCCGTCGAGGTGCGCAAGCCCGTCTGCGGCGTGCCGACGGCCAACGGTCGGGGGATGTACCTCATCGATGAGTCCGGCGTGCGCCTGCCGGGGATCCGGACCGGGCCGCCCCGGGGAATCGGGGAGCCGTTCCTCGTCCTGACCGGCGTGACCGGGCTTCCCCCCGAGCCGGGCGAGGTCTGGTCGGGCCAGGTGTGGGAGGGCGCCGCGGTGGCGCGGGATCTCACGCGGCTCGAGCGGTCGGTCCTCTCGATCCTCGACCTCACGTCGCTGGACGTCTCGAACGTGGACGGGCGGATCGACAAAGGCGAATCGGAGATCACCCTCGTCACGAAGTCGGGTGTCCGCATCGAGTGGGGCCGGTCCCGTCACGCGCGGTACGCGGAGTTCGGCCCTGACGTCGACGAGAAGTTCGAGCTGATCCGGCAGGCCCTCCGCGCGTATCCGCGGCTGGCGGGCCTCGCGACGGTGAAGCTGCACTACGACCAGCTCTACATCGTTCAGGCACCGTCCGGAGCCCCGTGATGGGGGGGCGGGCGCCGCTCGTCCTCGTCGGGCTGTTGCTCTGCGCCGCGGCCGGGCCGATGATCGCCGCGGTCCTGCCGCCGGGCCCGGCTTCGCTCCTCGACCCCGCCGGCGCCGCGATCGCCACGGCGTCGATCGCCGTGCTCTGGGCGCTGTTCGCCTGGCCGGTCTTCGCCCGGGACCGGGGCATCGGCACGGTCCTCGGCGAGGGTCTCCTGCTGTTCTTCCTCG
>JBDLIY010000559.1:0-2686 GCA_039714635.1 Planctomycetota bacterium | reverse complement strand
CGCAGCGCCGCGAGGGCGCCTTTGAGAACTCCGCCCTCCGCGGCTACGACCTCACCGGCACGTCCCGCTGGTCGCCGGTCACCGTGCGGGTGACCCCGGACGAGGCGACGAAGGTCGTCCACGTCGGCGTCCTGGCGGGCGGCACGGGGAGCATCCTCGTCCACTCGATCCACGCCCGCGCGCCGAAGGCGACGGCCACGCCGACGCCGACGCGGAAGCCGAGGCCCGCGAAGCCGAAACTCGGGCCCGGCCTCTATCGCGCCGAGGGCCGCTACATCGTCCTCTCCTCCACCGACGACAGCTCGGTCCGGACGTACATCCCGGTGCCGATCCTCTGGCGGGACCAGGTGCCGATCGACTTTTCGGCGTGGACCGAGCCCGCCGGGCACGTGAAGTCCGTGAAGCTCCGCCGCACCGAACACGGCTTCCACTACGCACAAGTCACGCTCGCGAAGCTCCCGCGCGGCAACTCCGTCCGCTTCAACTGGGCCGGCCACGTCCTCGTGCTCCCCCACCGCCCGTCGCCGATCCCGACCGGTGTCGACCTGCCGCTCACGAAGGTGCCCGACGACGTGAAGTCGTGGCTCGCCCCCACGTGGTGCTGCGACACGACGGATCCGGAGATCCGGAAGGTCGCTCAGGAGATCCGCAAGGCCGGGAAGACCGCCGACGTCGTCGTCCCGGCGACGCTCGCCCGCATGCGGGAGATCTACCGCGCGGCGAAGGGCCGCGTGTCGAATCTCACCGCCTCCGAGGCCCTGACGAAGCGCGGCAGCTGCACATCCTGCGCGAACCTCGGCGCGGCGCTGTTCCGCGCCCACGGCATCCCGGCCCGCATCATCGCCGGCTATCCGACCTGGTCCGGTCCGCTGCAGACCCACTACGTCGTCGAGTACTGGCTGCCGAAGGGCGGCTGGCGCCTCATGGAGTCGACGATGTGCCGGGACGACCGGCCCGGCTGGGAGCAGATCGAGGTCGCGATGGTGCGGATCGAGGACGAGGCGAAGGCCGTCGCCGGACGCCGCTTCTCCGCCGCGGGAGGCGTGCCGTGGCTCAGTCTCACCGAGTATCCGGACGCGAGGGGGAAGCCCTTCGGTCCCGTCCGCCTGATGGGCGACATGCCGGACAAGCGGGCCTGCGACCACCGCGCCGTGGTGGTGGCGGTCTTCCCGGAGCGGTCGGACGAAGTCTGGGCGGAGGCGGCGGCGAAGCTGGCCGCCCGCTGGCGCGCCCGCACCGCGAAGGCGGCGACGTCCTCGTCGACCGTCAAGGGCCTGGCCCCGCGGCCGGGAACGGAGGAGGCGGGAAACCTCGAGGCTCTGCTCTCGGCCCTGGAATAGCCGGGCGATTGCTCCCGCTCATCCCCGAACACTGGTATATCGTCTCGGCATGAAAGCCTCGACCATCGCCGTATCGCTCGCCCTTCTCGTCGTCGCCGCCACCGCGTGCACGTCCGCTAACGTGACCCGCATGGGCCAGGAGTATTCCGCACGTCCGGACGGCTGGCCCGTCGCGGTCTACGCCAGCGGAGACGCTCCGCGCGAGGTCACGAGCCTCGCCTACGTCGGCACCGGTCAGCCCCCCGGATGGCGGATCGGCCGGATGGCGGTGAAGGAGTCCATGTTCACCACGGACTGGGACCGTTCCATCGACGAGGCGAAGGAGCAGGCGCGCCGGATCGGCGGGGACGCGATCTACATCGGTCCGGGCGGCCGCTTCGGCGCCGCGACGACCGCCCGGAGCGACCTCGAGGTGTACGTCTACCGCTGCAACGACGACTGAGCTCCGCCTCCGACCGGGCGGGCCTTCACAGGAACTTGGCCAGGGCCGCCCATGCCTGCCGGTAGGCCGCGAAGCTCTTGACGTACGGTCGTTTCCCGGCGAGCGCCTCGCGGGCGAAGTCCAGGCCCCGCTCGGCCTTCGCGACGGCGCGGACGACGGCGTCCTTCGTCACGAAGTCCGGTCGCGCCTTCACTTCGGCGATGCCGGCCTCGATGATCCGCCGCGTCGCTACCCGGAGATCTTCGAACGCGCAGCGGAGCGTCTCGGTCTCGAAGCCCTTCCGGTCGGCGACGCGCAATGCTCTGCGCCCGCGTTTCGCAGCCTTCTCCAGGGCCTTGAGGTACCCGGCGACGTCCTGGCCGTCGGCTTCCTCCCGGGCGGTCCGGATCGCTGCGCAGGTCCGGTTCGCCGCCTTCGCCACCTTCCGGTTTCCGCTGTCGACGAGTGCCCCGAGCCCGTCGCCGAGGCCGCAGGCGCAGTTCTCCGCCGCGTCCCAGAGCTCGGACGAGACGGCCGCGACGGCGGAGGGCAGCGCGATGGCGATGGCCAGGATCGCGATGAAGACAGGGACTGGGCGTGAGTGTGGATTCTTCATGGGTCCCCCTCCGGCCGGACGGCCGGGTGATTGCCGGTCAGTCAGAGGTTAGGACGATGTCGGCGCCGGTTTTGTTCGATCCGCCGTCGAAGTCCGGGCCGGAAACCCGGCGAAGAGGGCGGAACTGACTTCTCCCGCACCACCGCCCGGGTCCCGGTCCCGAAGGGCGCACGCTCCCTGCACCGACCCTCCGGCCAGACCGTCCCCGCAGTCGGTCCCGATTTCAGAGATATCTCGCGCCCATGCCCCTCAGGCGACGCCCGACGGCGCCCCCGGCGGGGCCGCACCTCCCTCCTGCACGGCCTCCCG
>JBDLIY010000558.1:0-2702 GCA_039714635.1 Planctomycetota bacterium | reverse complement strand
TAGAGATCGAGGCGCTCGTGGATGCCGAAGCGGCTTCGCAGGGGCGCCGAGAGCTGCCCTTCGCGTGTCGTCGCGCCGATGAGGGTGAAGCGCTGGAGATCGATCTTGATCGACCGGGCGGCGGGCCCCTGGTCGAGGACGATGTCGATTCCGAAGTCCTCCATCGCCGTGTAGAGATACTCCTCGACGGTGATGGGGAGCCGGTGGATCTCGTCGATGAAGAGGATGTCCCCCTCCATCAGGTTCGTGAGGATGCCGGCGAGATCCCGGGGCCGCGCGAGGGCCGGGCCGGAGGTCGCCTTGATGTCCGACTCCATCTCCCGTGCGACGAGGTAGCTGAGCGTGGTCTTGCCGAGTCCGGGGAGGCCCGAAAAGAGGAGGTGATCGAGGGGCTCGCCGCGTTCCCGGGCGGCGCGGATGTAGACCTTGAGGTTGTCGATGATTCGTCGCTGGCCGACGAATTCGTCGAAGGTCTTCGGACGCAGGGCCAGATCGATGCCGCGGTCATCGGGGTGGCCGCTCGCGCTGAAGACAGGTTCGCCGTTCACAGAATCTCTCCGGAGGCGACGACTCGGGAGGAGGTGTCGCGGGTCAGCGGGGAACGGCATCCTACGGCATCCGGGAGGTGGACTCAAGCGCTCGGCGAAGGCGGGGGAAATGCGGCGCCGGCGGATAGAATGCCGCCCGCATGGACACCCTCCGGGAGGCCCGATCCATCCGCCGCATGTTCGGGGCGATCGCCTCGAACTACGACCTGCTGAACCACCTCCTGTCCCTGAACCGGGACCGGGAGTGGCGCCGCCGCGCCGTGCGCACGGCGCCCGTGACGGGGCCGGTGCTGGACGTCTGCTGCGGCACGGGCGACATGGCGATCGAGTGGCGGGCCCTCGTGTCGCCGGGCGAGCGCGTGGTGGCGGCGGACTTCTGTCCGGAGATGCTGACGCTGCTGCGCCGGAAGGCAGGCGGCGCCGGTCTCGGGGTGGCGGCCGGGGACACGCTTCGCCTTCCCTGGCCGTCGAACACGTTCGGGGCGGTCTCCGTGGCGTTCGGCATCCGGAACGTCGCCGACCTCCGGGGCGGTATCGCGGAGATGAAGCGCGTCGCGAGACCGGGCGGCCGGGTCGTGATCCTGGAGTTCACGACCCCGGCGAACCCCGTCTTCCGCGCCGCCTACCTCCTCTACTTCATGCTCGTCCTGCCCTTCATCGGGAACCTGGTCTCCGGGAGCGGTGAGAACGCCTACGGCTACCTTCCCCGGTCGGTGATGAACTTCCCCTCGCGCGATCGCCTGCTTTCGATCCTCGCCGAAGAAGGGCTCGAGGACGTCCGGGCGCACGATCTCTCGCTGGGCATCGTGAACGTCTTCACGGGAGTGAAGGGAGGCGAAGATCGCGAGTGACCTCTCCCGGTACTTCGAGCACTCGAGGCGCCTCTCCGTGGGCCTCGTCGCCTCCCTGCCGCTGCTGGCGCTCTACGAGATCGGGATCCTGCTGACCGGCAGCCCGGTGGAGAACCACGTCAGCGCGCTGGTGAAGAGGATGATCGCCGTCCTCGGCGGCAACGCGTACCTGATCGTGACGGCGGCCGTCGCCGGACTCTTCGTCATCGCCCTGATCGCGAAGCGCCGCGGTCCCGCCCACGACTTCCACAACTACCTCGTCATCATCGTCGAGGCGGGCGTGTACGCGGTGCTGCTCGGGGCGGGGATCTACATGATCGGCGTCCCTCTCGCGGCCGGCCTGTTCCAGGACGGGGATCGGACGCAGGAGTTTCTCGGCCTGGCGATCCTCTACATGGGCGCGGGCGTCTGGGAGGAACTCTTCTTCCGCCTCGTGCTGCTGGGGGGCTTCCTGTTCTTCACCGTCCGCCACCTCGGCGGGCACCCGATGGTCTTCTCGATCGTGGGGCTCCTGCTGTCCAGCGCCGCGTTCTCCGCGATCCACCACCTGGGCAACATGGGGGAGCCGTTCGTCTCCGGCGTGTTCCTGTTCCGGATGATGGCGGGCCTGATCCTCGGCGTCCTGTACCTGTCGAGGGGACTGGGAGTCTGCGTCTACACGCACGCCTTCTACAATGTCGGGCTGCTGCTCATCAGCTTCGCGGCGACGGAGGGCCAGTCGTGAAACGGGTATTCGTGGGACTGACCGGGGCGAGCGGGGTCGTCTACGGCCTGACGCTCGTGAGGACCCTGGCCGCGGCCGGCGTCGACGTCGCCTTCTCCCTGAGCGAGAGCGGCGCGAAGGTGCTCCGGCTGGAGGCGGGCCTCGACACGGACGCCGACGCGCCCGACCTCGAGCGCCTGTTCCCCGGCCACGGCGGCCGCGTGAGCTTCTTCCACCGGGACGAGGTCGAGGCGCCGGTCTCCTCGGGCTCCCACCGGACGGACGCCGCCATCGTGTGCCCGTGCTCGATGGGCACGATGGGAGCGATCGCTTCCGGACTGTCCGACAACCTGATCGAGCGCGCCGCCGACGTGATGCTGAAGGAGGGGCGCCCGCTGATCCTCGTGCCCCGGGAGACGCCGCTCTCCCTCATCCACCTGAGGAACATGACGCGCGTCGCCGAAGCGGGAGCGGTGGTGCTGCCCGCGTCGCCGGGCTTCTATCACGGGCCGGAGACGATCCAGGACCTCGTGGACATGGTCGTGACGAAGATCACGGACCGCCTGGGGCTGCGCCTCGACCTGATCCGGAGGTGGGGCG
>JBDLIY010000557.1:0-2705 GCA_039714635.1 Planctomycetota bacterium | reverse complement strand
TGCACTACTCAAGGTGGCGCAGGTAGACCCGGTCGTCCTTCACAGGGCCTCCGCGGTGGCGAGGACGTGGTCTCTCAAGTGGGGGCTGATGCCCCCCTCGACGACGACCTGCACCCGGATTCCAAGGAGGTCCTCCAGATCCTGCTGGAACCCTATCTGATCCAGCAACGATCGTCCCTGTTCGAGCTCGATGAGCAGGTCGAGATCGCTTTCCGGGCCAGCCTCGCCCCGGGCGACGGAGCCGAAGACGCGAAGGTGGAAGGCGCCGTGATGCGCTGCGATACGGCGGATGTCCTCGCGGTACCTCTTCAGCAGTTCCCCGTGGGTCATGGCGTGAGGCCTTTCGCGGCAGGAAATCTTACCACGAGGGTCCCTCGAACTCGGTCGGGCCGCGTGCTGTTCTTGCCTGCCCAACTGCCCCCACCACCGGTCTCTCGCCTGAACCGGATGGGAGAACTCAGGCGGAGGGATCGAGGTTCTCGTGAACAACCCGAGGATGACGCGCGACGATGTGAGAGGCGAGGATACGTAGCTGCCGGTCGCAGTGGCTGTGCCGTATCGAGCGAGCACGTTCATCAGGCCGGTCTCGACGAGAAGCCGATCCGCTTCCAGCCTCAGCCTTCGGGCCACAGTTCCCGGGGCATCCATCGACCCATCTCCGCTATGAGCCGGAATCGTCCGGCTCTGAGCCCACCTGCGTACGGAACGATCCCGCCGGTCGAGGATCAATCTGAATCCGGTAAAAAGAGTTACGCCTCCGTATTACCGGATTCAGAGCTGTTCGAAGAAGTCGTTGCCCTTGTCGTCGACCAGGATGAACGCGGGGAAGTCCTCCACCTCGATGCGGTAGATCGCCTCCATGCCGAGCTCCGGATACTCCAGCAACTCGACCTTCCGGATGTTCTCCTTCGCCAACACCGCCGCCGGGCCGCCGATCGAGCCGAGGTAGAAGCCGCCATGCTTCTGACAGGCGTCCGTCACCTGGCGACTGCGGTTGCCCTTCGCGATCATCACCATCGACCCGCCGTGCGACTGGAACAGGTCCACGTAGGAGTCCATCCGACCGGCCGTCGTCGGGCCGAACGAACCCGAAGGCATCCCCTCCGGCGTCTTCGCCGGGCCCGCATAGTAGATCGGGTGGTCCTTCAGGTACTGCGGCAACCCCTCGCCGGAGTCGATCCGCTCCTTCAACTTCGCGTGGGCGATGTCCCGCCCCACGATCAACGTCCCCGTCAACGCGAGCCGCGTCTTCACCGGGTGCTTGCTGAGCTCCGCGAGGATCTCCGGCATCGGGCGGTTCAGGTCGATCGGCACGACGCCGTGGTCGTCCTTGCCGCGGTACTTCTCCGGGATGAACCGGCCCGGGTTCGCCTCCAGCGTCTCGATCCAGAGACCGTCCCGGTCGATCCGGGCCTTGATGTTCCGGTGGGCCGAGCACGAAACGCCCATCCCCACCGGGCAGGAGGCGCCGTGCCTCGGCAGGCGGACGACGCGAACGTCCAGGGCGAACCACTTCCCGCCGAACTGCGCGCCGATCCCGGTCTCGCGCGCCCGCTGGAGCAGGTCCTTCTCCAGCTCGACGTCGCGGAACGCGGAGCCGCCGTCGTTCCCCTCCGTCGGCAGGGTGTCCAGCCAGCCCGTGCTCGCGAGCTTCACCGTCTTCAGCGTCGTCTCGGCCGACGTGCCGCCGACGACGAACGCAAGGTGGTACGGGGGGCAGGCCGCGGTGCCGAGCGTCTTCATCTTCTCGGTGAGGAAGGTGACGAGGCTCTCGCGGTTGAGCAGCGCCTTCGTCTCCTGGAAGAGGTAGGTCTTGTTCGCCGAGCCGCCGCCCTTCGCCACGAACATGAACTTGTAGTCCATGCCCGACACGGCATGCAGGTCGATCTGGGCCGGCAGGTTGTTGCCGGAGTTCTTCTCCTCGTACGTGCTGAGCGGGATCGTCTGCGAGTAGCGCAGGTTCTCGCCGGTATAGGTCTCCCAGATGCCGCGGGAGATCGCCTCCTCGTCCCCGCCTCCGGTCCAGACCTGCTGGCCCTTCTTCCCGTAGACGGTCGCGGTGCCGGTGTCCTGGCAGAGCGGAAGCATGCCCTCCGCCGCCACCTCGGCGTTGCGGAGCATGGCGAGGGCGACGCCGCGGTCGTTGGGGCTCGCCTCCGGGTCCTCGAGGATCGCCGCCACCTGCGTAAGGTGCGGCGTGCGGAGCATGAAGGAGACGTCGCGCATCGCTTCCCGGGCCAGGCGGGTCAGCGCCTCCGGCTCGACCTTCAGGACCTCGTTGCCGTCGAACTCGGCGACGGTGACGTGCTCGCCCGTCACGTGCCGGTAGACGGTCTCGTCCTTGCCGAGCGGGAAGGGTTCGTAGTACGTGAAGTCCGCCATCGCCTGGTTCCTTTCGAAGTCCGGATCAAGAGACTCCGGATTCTACCGGGAGGGTCGTCAGGCGGACTGCTCTTTCAGGAGGACGGGGTCGATGCCGACGCGGCGGGCCAGGTCGGACGTGAACATCCCGTCGGGGTCGAGGCGCTCCTTGATCTCGAGCAGCTCGCGGTACCGCGGGTAGACCCGGCAGAACTGCTCGGGCTCGAGCACCTGGTCCTTCGCGAGGTGGATCTTCCCGCCGCGCTCGATCGTCGCCTCGATCAGGCGGTCGACGGCCTCGCGGCTCGCTTTCTCGTGGCGGCGCTTGGGGTGGAACTCGAAGT
>JBDLIY010000556.1:0-2715 GCA_039714635.1 Planctomycetota bacterium | reverse complement strand
GAAGCCATCGTCCCCCGGATCCTGGTCCGAGTAGAAGAAGCTGAACATGTCCCGGTCGCTCCGGAAGAGCGCCGGCTTGGTGTTCCCCATCACGTTCGTCCCGAACGCGTCGGTGTTGATCGTGGGCACGGCGGGGACGAACCCGGAGCCGAGAAGCCATGGGCATGGTGGTTCTCCCTTCTGGTTCATGAATGACGACGACGCAGACGCGACTGTGTCGAAACGGTGGAAGGCGAGGACCTCGCGAGCCTCCCGTTCGTGCTCCGGCACCCTGTGGCCCAGGAGTTCACCGAGGTGGGTGAAGACCTCCATGGATAGGGAATTGAATCCCACCTGACGCTGGTATCGGGCCTCGCGCACGCCGCCTAGCCTCCCATTCACGTTCCAAGCCCTCGCGCAAAGTTGCGGGAGGACCGCCGAGGGACGGTGTAGCGTCGCCCGGGTGTGTCCGGAAGGGCCTCGATGCGCTCGCCGGGTAGACCTCCCCCGCTCCCCTGTCTCGAGGTCTCGGCCTCCTCCTCGGTGCTGCAAGCGGTTGCTCGGAGGCCTCATGGTTCGAAGGGCGAGACGAGCCCCCTTTCCCGCCGGTGCCTCAGGATGCGGTCGATGACGTCCACCTTGGTGATCCAAGCGACGATCACCATTTCCTCGCCGCACCGCCGGCACACCAGGGGATCGACCTCGAACACCTTCCTGAGCATCTGTGCCCATGACTGGCGCCGCCGGGCCTCGGCCGAGCCGGGGGGGGCCGGCGGGGATCTGTCCGTGGAAAGGAGCGCGGGCTCGCCGTCAGCGCCCCCCTTCTCCTCGTCCACACCTGCCCCCGCCCGCGCCCCCTGCGACTCGCTTCGCGCACTCAGGGCGAGTTCCCGTAGCGCCCTGCGCTTCTTGCAGGAATAGGCGCCGTAGTAACGAACTTGGTGCATCTTCGCATCGGGGATCTGCTGGCACACCGCGTGGAGGAAGTCGAGCCGGTCCAGGACCTTCACCCGGGCTCCGGTCGAGGGATCGGGCGGGGTCTCGATTTCGATCCGGCCATCGGGACGTTCCCGCACCGCCCCCACCCCCAGCGCGACCCGTGTCGCGTAGCGCGCCAAGCGTTCGAGGCGCCCGTGCTCTCCCGCAGCCACACGCTGCGAAGCGTCGACCGAGAACCCCGAGTGGCGCCAGGACAGGAGCGTCTCGTGGAAAGAGGCCGAGAGCCGCTTCGCCTTTTCCAGACGGGCCAGGAAGAGGCGTCGGAAGCGCTCTTCAAGATCCCTCTTTCCCGGCCAGATCACCGGATGAAAGCGACCGTCCGGCGTCAGCACGCCTTCCGTGCAGAGGATGTGGCAGTGGGGATGGAAGTTCGCGAACGACCCGAACGTCTGGAGCGAGGCGACGACACCCGGCAGGCCCTCGGGCTCGCACGCAGCCGCCGAGAGCATCTCACGAAGCGTCTCCCATGCCGCCTTGGCCATCAAGCCGTGGAGGCCCACTCCACGCACTGGTACACGAACCCCGTCGAGACGTGCAGCGCGAAGTCATCCTCGAGCCGATGCCGCACCAGATCCACGGGCATCCGGTCCCGGACCACCGAATCCAGGATGACCTTCCGTACCTCCCGCGTGTAACGCCATCCCTTGGGGGCCCGAGCGTGCTCGGACTGGAAGGTCTTGCAGCAGTTGCATCGCGCGCGGTACACGCCGACCGTCAAGAGAATGAGGACCGTGCAGCCGAGCGCGATCCCGCGCAGTCTGCGCACGACGGTCGTCTTGCGCTTCCCCTTCGTGCCGCACCGGGGGCATGGCCACCACAGCGGAGCTCGACGAATCCGCTCAATCCTCTCTCCTCCGTCGCCGAATCCAGGGGTACAACACATGCCCGTGGCCTCCGAAGTGGTGGTTTGTTCGCACATCCACTTCTTCGGTTGGCTGCGGGCATATCTTCTGTTCGGCGTATTCCTCCCCCGCGCAGGCCCTCGAACGTGCGCCTACGACGGCTTCACGTGGTCAGTCCAATCGAGGAGTGTCCCCTCGACTCCTACATTTGGACGCCTGACGACACGGTTGTGGAGGGCGAGATTGAGGAGGGCAAACAGTACGACGAGTCGGATTTCAATCGCCGGATCGAGATTCGGGCACGCGAGAAGAAGCGCGTCGAGGTCTTCATGGGCGAGATCAACCAGGGAGACAAGACGCTGGTGTTCTGCGCGAATCAGGCGCACGCACTCGTTGTCCGCGACCTCATCAACCAGATCAAGGCCAGCAAGGATCCGAACTACTGCCAGCGCGTCACAGCGGACGACGGGGCGCTACGCTGTAGGTGAGAGAGGAGTTCAGCATGAACACGGATAGCATTCGGGTCCTAGTTGATCCGTCGATCCTGCTCCGCCCCAGTTGCGTGGAGCGCGTCTGGGAACTGGCCGAGAAGGTAGACCTCTACGTGCCAGCCAGTTTTGTCCGTATGGAGGACTTCCCCAACGATCTGGTCCGGTTCTACGGGGGCGATGCAAGGCAGCATGGCCTTCCTGTGCAGATGCCCGGTCGCCCATTCAGCGTCTCCGACGAGTTCCGGCTCAAACACGGGGAAATGGGCGAGCAACTGGCCCGGCAGCAACGCTCCCCACTGGTCGCAGAGACGCTGTTGGAGGAATGGGTCTTCCTCAACGAGTGCTCGTGGATTGTGTCCCACACGAAGAAGGTCTTCACCTCCTTCATCCGCGCTGGAGCCGCC
>JBDLIY010000555.1:0-2718 GCA_039714635.1 Planctomycetota bacterium | reverse complement strand
GGGCCGCGGAAAGCCGAAGGACGCGCCGGCGCGCCCCGGCCCCGACCGGACGCGCACGTACCGGTTCCACAAGCGCGGCGGGCCGCGCACGCTGCGGAGGAAGTCGAAGGGGCCGCAGGCTCCGACCCTCCCCACCGGACCGGTCGAAGTCACGATCCCCATCTCCGTGAAGGACTTCTCCCAGGCTCTCGGCGTGAAGGTCCAGGAGATCCTCCGGGTCCTCCTGATGAACGGCGTGCGCGCGAACATCAACGCGCAGCTCGACCGGGACACGGTGGACATCCTGGCGCTGGAGTTCGGGCGCGAGGTCAAGCTCAAGGAGAAGGTCGCCGCCGAGGAGCAGTTCCTCCTCGACATCGACGAGGACGAGGACCGGCCCGAGGACATGGAGCCCCGCGCCCCGGTCATCGCGATGCTCGGCCACGTCGACCACGGAAAGACCTCCCTCCTCGACCACATCCGGAGCACGGACGTGGCCGCGAAGGAGGCGGGCGGGATCACGCAGCACATCTCCTCCTACAAGATCACGACGAAGGAGGGGAAGGACGTCGTCTTCATCGACCTGCCGGGCCACGAGGCGTTCACCGCCATGCGCGGCCGCGGCGCCCAGACGACGGACATGGTGATCCTCGTCATCGCGGCCGAGGAAGGCGTGATGCCCCAGACCGAGGAGTGCATCAACCACGCCAAGGCCGCCGAGGTGCCGGTCATCGTCGCGCTGAACAAGTGCGACAAGGCGGAGGCCGACCCCATGCGGGTCAAGCAGCAGCTCACCTCCCACGGCCTCATCGCCGAGGAGTGGGGCGGCGAAACTCAGATGGTCGAGACGTCGGCGACGACGGGCCTCGGCATCGACGATCTGCTCGAGAACATCCTGCTCCAGGCCGAGATCCTGGAGATCCAGGCGAACCCCCACAAGAAGGCGATCGGCACCGTCCTCGAGGCGGAGAAGTCCGAGGGCCGCGGCGTCCTGGCCACCGTGCTCGTCCAGGACGGCACGCTGCGCGCCGGGGACGTCGTCCTGTCCGGTACGGGCTACGGCCGCGTCCGCGACATCCGGAACGACAGCGGCCTGACGATCCCGATGGCCGGTCCGTCGACGCCGGTGGAGCTCTCCGGCCTGTCGCAGGTCCCGGAGGCGGGCGACCACTTCTACGTGGTGGAGAACCTCGGCAAGGCGAAGACGATCGCCGAGGAGCGGTCCCGCAAGAAGCGCGAGGACTCGCTGGCCGAGAAGTCGTCCCTCTCTCTCTCCGACCTGTTCCGCCAGGCGGGCCAGGCCGCGACGAGCGAGGTCCCGATCATCATCAAGGCGGACATGAAGGGCTCCGTCGAGGCGATCGAGAAGAAGCTCACCGCGCTCGGGAACCAGGAGGTGAAGATCAAGGTCCTGGCCGGCGCGGTCGGCAGCGTGAACGAGTCCGACGTCCAGCTCGCGATCGCGTCCCAGGCCTTCATCGTCGCGTTCAACGTGATCGCCGAGGACCGCGCTCGCTCCCTCGCCAACGAGCGGGGCATCGAGATCGGCTACTACCAGATCATCTACGAGCTGATCGACGACGTGAAGATGGCCATGGAAGCCCGCCTGGCACCCGAGGAGCGCGAGTCCATCCTGGGCCACGCCCAGGTCCGGGCCGTGTTCAAGGCGAGCAAGGTCGGGAACATCGCCGGCTGCTACGTGACGGACGGGATCATCCGGCGCAACGCCCGGGCCCGCCTGCTGCGCAACGGCAAGGTGATCCACGACCGGACGTTCGTCGAGTCCCTGAAGCGGGTGAAGGACGACGCGAAGGAGGTCCGCGACGGGTTCGAGTGCGGCATCCGGCTGCGCGGCTGCGACGACGTCCAGGAAGGCGACGTCGTCGAGAACTACGAGGTCCTGGAGGTCAAGCGGACCCTCGAGGACGTGGACGACGCCGAGTCGGACGACTGAGAAGAGCCCCCCGCGACAACGAATGATCGTCGGAGTCCTGAAAGTCAGCCTTCTCCTCCGCGAGAGCCATTCCCTCAAGGACAAGCGGCGCGTCGTCCGGTCCATCAAGGACCGGGTGCGGAGCCGGCTGAACGTGGCGATCTCCGAGGTGGACTCGCAGGACTTCCACCAGCGCGCGGACCTCGGCGCCGTCACGGTGTCCGGGAGCCGCACGCGGGCGGAACAGGTCCTCACGGACGTCCTGAAAATCATCGACCGCGCCCCGATGGCGGAGCGGTTCGATACGGAAGTGGAGTACCTGTGATGCGCGACGTGCGGCGGAAACGACTCTCCGAAGTCGTCCAGCGGAAGGCCAGCGAGGTCATCCTCTACGAACTGAAGGACCCCCGCATGGGGTTCGTCACGGTCACCCGCGTGAAGCTGGCCGGGGACCTCCGCCACGCGGTCATCTTCTGGTCCATCGTCGGCACCGACGGCGAGCGGTCCCGCACCGAGCATGCCCTCGAGAACGCGAAGGGCTACATCCAGGGGCAGATCGCCTCCGCCCTCAAGACCCGCGTGACCCCGACGATCCGCTTCGAGTACGATGCGTCGGTGGAAGGCTCGGTACGCGTATCCCGGATCCTCTCCGAACTCGTCGAGGAGGAATCCGATGACCCGGAGACGGCCACTCCCGAAGAGGAGTAGGCCGCTCCTTCCCCCTCCGCCGCGACCGGCCCTCCCGCCCCGTTCCACTTTTTTGAGAGAATTCGGTGAAGTCACCCTCCTGAGCCGGGTCTCCCCCT
>JBDLIY010000554.1:0-2729 GCA_039714635.1 Planctomycetota bacterium | reverse complement strand
CCGCTCCGCCCGCCAGAGGTCGCCCTGGCCGTCCTTCGTCGCCACGTAGAGGATCGCCCGGCCGTCCTCGATGAAGACCGCCTCGCTCTCCTCTTCCGCGGTGACCGTCACCGCTTTCGGCTCCTTCAGCACGGTGTCCGTGACGAAGAGGTCGCCCCCGGCGGAGAAGACGATCTCCAGGCCGTCGTCCGTGAAGTCGGCGTCGCTGGCGGACTTCAGGAACCGCCGCTGGCGCGTCCGCCGCTCCCGGTCCCCGTCGATGGTGACGCGGATCCGCTCCGGCTTGCTTCCGGGGGCGGTGCGGTAGAGATCGAACAGGTGGCGAAACACGACCAGGCCCCCGGTCCCGACCGTCGGCGAGACGACCGTGTCCGACGCGAACTCCGTGAGCGCGGTCGTCTTCCCGGTCGCCAGGTCGAACCGGTGGAGGTTCCCTTCCCCGTCCGCCATGTCCGTGAAGACGAAGCCCTTCCCGTCGGCCGTCCATCGCGGGTACCGGCAGCCCGTTTCCCGGTGCAGGTGCTTCGTGAACTCCTTCGTCTCGAGGTCGAACGACCAGACCTGGGCCGCCTTCGTGCCGACGTAGCCCTTCGCCCACCACGCGGTGCCGTTCACGGTGAAGATGATCTTCTTCCCGTCCGGCGAGACGTCCCCGCCGGCCGCGTAGGAATCGAAGAGCAGGCGCGGCGCGGCCCCGCCGGCAACGCTGACCGCGAAGAGCCGCCAGTGCCGCCGCCATTCGCGGTCCGTCGGCATCGCGACGAGGAGTTCCGTGCCGTCGGGGAACCACCCGAGGAGCGTAGCGCCGTTCGTATCGAACGTGATCTGCCGCGGCGTCCCGCCGGCCGCCGGCATGACGAAGACGTGCTCGGCGTTGTCGCGGTCGGAGACGAACGCGATCCGGTCCCCGGCGGGGGAGAAGAACGGCGAGGCGTCCATCGCGGGGTGGGTCGTGAGCCGGGTCGCCCGGCCGCCTTCGACCGGCACGGACCAGAGGTCGTCGTGCCAGGAGAAGATGACGCTCTTCCCGTCGGGGGAGAGGTCCGGGCCGGAGGGGAGGAAGATCTCCTCCTCGGCGAGAACGGGCACGGCGAGGAACAGAACGATGACGGCGGCGCTGAGCGCGGTGCGCATGAAGCCCTCCTGCGACGGGAAGGGCGGGATTGTAACCGGGGGTCCACGGACGGATAAGAGCCGATACAATCGGCGGATGCCGCGTCCTGTCCTGCTCCTCGCCGCCGTCACGCTCGTCGCCGCCGCTCTCGCCCTGCTGCTCTCCGGGAGTCCGGGCGACGCGCCGGCCACGAACCCCGCCGGGAAGAGCGAAGACACGACGGCGCCGGTGGAGGAGGTGGCCGAAGACAGGGACGCGGAGGTGACGTGCCGGGTGCGCGGTCTCGTGCTCGACCGCGAGACCCACGAACCCGTGGTGGCCGCCGAGGTCCGCTACGCCGTGGACGAGAGCACCGTCTTCTCCGTCACGACGGACGGTGAGGGCGCCTGGTCGGTCTGCGTGCCCGGAGAGGTGCCGGAGGACAACCCGGCACGAGTCACGGCGCCCGGCTACCTCCCCGGGACCGCGTGTCTCGACATCGCGTCGGAGTGGACGCTCCACCCGCCGATCGTCCTGACCCGTCTCCGACCGGTCCGGACCATGGTCTGCGGAGAGGTCGTCGACCCCGAGGGCCGCCCGGTGGCCGGCGCGAAGGTCAGCCCCGATCACGGGGTCGTGGCGGTCACCGACACCCGGGGCGAGTTCCGCGACCTTCCCTGGGCCGCCGAGCGACTCTGGCTCACCGTCGTCGCGAAGGGCTATCCCACCATCGGGAAGACCGTCGACACCTCGTTCGGCCCGGCTCCGGAGACCCGCGTGAGGATCGTCCTCCCGCACCCCGTCGTCGCGCGCGGTCTCGTGGTGGACGACCTCGGGCGCCCGGTCCCCGGCGTCCTCCTCCACGACGACATGGAAGATCTGCGGCGGGAGACGCGGACGGGTGCCGGCGGCCGGTTCACCTGGCTGGTCCCGCGTCACGGCTATGCGTGGCTGGTCGTGGAGAAGGAGGGCTACCTCCTCCCCGAAGACGACGAAGAAGAGGTGATGGTGCACGCCTCGCACGAGGTCCGCATCGTCCTCGACCGCGCGGGGGTCCTCGCCGGCCGCGTCCTCCCGCCGCCCTCGGGCGAGCGGCCGGCCGGACTGATGGTCGCCACGTGGGCCATGCGAACGCCAGTGGAGCCCGACGGCACGTTCCGGTTCGCCGCCCACCCTTCCGGGGAGGGCGTGCTGTCCGTCGTCCGCCCGCCGGAGTTCACCTCCCCGCGCCACGTCCCGCCCTGGCAGGTCTTCTCGGAATCGAAGGTATCGTTCGAACTGCGTCCCGGCGAGGTCCTCGACGACTTCGTCCTCGAGGTCGGGGAGGTCCGGCGCGCCACCGGCCGGATCCTCGACGCCGTCACGGGCCGCCCGGTCGTCGGCGCCTCCGTCGTCTCGGGGCTGACCGACGGCGACGGCCGGTTCGAATGGACGGTTCCCGCGGCGGCGCCGGAGGACGACCTCGTCGTCGAGATCCTCGCCGACGGCTACCTTCCCTGGCGGGGACGCTTCGCTCCGGAGATCCGGCTCATGCCCTGGCGGGAGGTCGAGATCCGCGTCACCGGGCCCGACGGAGAGCCGGTGAAGGGACTCGGACTCTGGCCGGACCTTCCGCTCGTGAACGCGTGGATGATCT
>JBDLIY010000553.1:0-2738 GCA_039714635.1 Planctomycetota bacterium | reverse complement strand
CGTCCAGGATTGGGACGCCCGTGGAGGGAGAAACTTCCGGCGGAGTATAGCTCCGCTCCGGTGCCCGGAGCGGAGATTCAAGCCGCGGTGGCAACGAACCGCGCTGTTCCGGCCAAGGCCGGACCAGATACTCCGCCTCGTCACGCCCCGTGTTGTCCCCGCGTGGAGGCAACGAAGCGGCTCCATATAAAGTAAATCCGGCGAAGCCGGATTTACTCAGTAGTCAAAGTCAAAGTCCGCCTTCCCCCCCTTGGCGATCCCCCGGATCTCCAGCTTCAGCTCGTCCGGGTTGTCCGCGGAGGCCAGCGCGTCCTCGTACGAGATCCGGCCCTGCTTGTAGAGCTTCACCAGGCTCTGGTTGAAGGTCTGCGTGCCGAAGTAGTCCGCGCCCTCGTAGATCGCGCGGGAAAGCTCCTTCGTCCGGCCCTCGGACAGGATCTCGCGGCAGGTCGGCGTCGCCAGCATCAGCTCCACCGCCGGGATCCGGCCGAAGGAGTCCTTCATCTGGATCAGGCGGAGGGAGATCACGCCCTCGAGCACCATCGAGAGCTGCAGGCGGATCAGGTTGTGCTGGTGCGGCGGGAAGAAGGAGATGATGCGCTCGACCGTCTGGATCGCGTTGACGGTGTGCAGGGTGGAGAAGACGAGGTGGCCCGTCTCCGCGGCCTGCAGCGCCGCCTCCACCGTCTGCTTGTCGCGCATCTCGCCGACGAGGATCACGTCCGGGGTCTGCCGGACGATGTGCTTCAGCGCGGTTCCGAAGTCCAGGGTGTCGCAGCCGATCTCGCGCTGGGTCACGACGCTCTTCCGGTCCTTGTAGATGAACTCGACCGGGTCCTCGATCGTGATGATGTGCTTCTCGCTCGTCTCGTTGATGTGCTGGATCATCGCGGCGAGGGTCGTGGACTTGCCGCTGCCCGCGGTCCCGGTCGCGAGGATGAGCCCGCGCTGCAGCATGGAGAGGCGCTCCATCTGCTCCGCGGGGAGGTTGAGCTCGCGGAGGCTCGGCACCGCGTCCTTCACGTGCCGCATCGCGAACCCGATGTGCCCCTGCTGGCGGAAGACGTTCACGCGGAAACGGCCGACGCCCTGCATCTCGTAGGACGTGTCCACCTCGCCGCGCTCCATGAACATCTGGAGGTAGGTCTCGGACAGCACGCGCGAGAGCATCTCGTTCGCGAACTCCGGCGTCGTGGCCTGGTCCGAAAGGAAACGGATCCGGCCGTCCACCCGGATCGCGGGGTACGAGCCCGTCTTCACGATGAGGTCGGAAGCCTGCTCCCGGACCATGATCGTGAGGAGGGTTTCCAGGTCCGGCGCGTTGTCCGTGCGCGGCGGCACGTTCTGCGCCAGCCGTTCGTTCGCGAGGTGCTCTCCGAGAGTGTTCATCCGGCCTCCTGTGGCCCGACGCGTCACTCGTCCTCGGAGAAGAGCCTCCGGGCGATCTCGGTGAGGAGGTCTTTGACCCCGCTCCCGGTGACAGCGGAGATCGGGCACACTTCCTTGTCGGATTCGGCCGCCAGGGACTTGAGAACCGAGTCCTCCCCTTCGAGAATCCCCCCTTCGAGAATCCCGGGGGTGAGGTCCGTCTTGGAGAGGACGACGACCTCCGGCTTGGCGGCCAGCTCGGGGCTGAAGGCGGCCAGCTCTTCGCGGATGACGCGGTAGGCCTCCGTCGGCTCCGGTGCGCCCTCCGAGGGCATCCCCTCGACGAGGTGGACGAGGAGCCGCGTCCGCTTCACGTGGTTCAGGAAGCGGTGGCCCAGGCCGGCGCCCTCCGACGCGCCCTCGATCAGCCCGGGGATGTCGGCCACGACGAAGGACCGCGCCACGCCGATCCGCGCCACGCCGAGGTTCGGATTGAGCGTGGTGAAGGGGTAGTCCGCGATCTTCGGCCGCGCCTCGGAGATGCGGGAGAGGAGCGTGGACTTGCCGGCGTTCGGGAGGCCGATCAGGCCGACGTCGGCGACGAGGGCCAGCTCGAGGAAGAGCTTCCGGCTTTCCCCGTCCCGGCCCGGCTCGCACGCGCGAGGCACCTGGCGCGTGGCGGACTTGTAGGAGGCGTTGCCGCGGCCGCCGCGACCGCCGGTCGCGATCCGGACCCGGTCGCCGTCGGCGGCGAGGTCCTTGAGGGTGTGGCCGTGGTCCGGGTCCTTCACCATCGTGCCCGGGGGCACGAGGATGACGAGGTCTTCGCCGGACCTCCCCGTGCGGTTGCTCCCCTCGCCGGGCCGACCTTTCTTCGCCCGGTACTCGGGCCTCAGGTCCATGTCCGCGAAGGTGGTGAGCTGCTCGTCGGCCTGGAGGAAGACGCTGCCGCCGCGGCCACCGTCCCCGCCGCTGGGTCCGCCCTTCGGGACGAACTTCTCCCGACGAAAGGCGGTGCAGCCGTCGCCGCCCCTGCCGGCACGGACGAGGATCTCGGCGACGTCCTGGAACATGGTGTGGTCCCCCCCCTCGCGTTCGCGAAGGGGACGCCCGTCAGTTTTCCTGCGGGTTGACGTGGATGCGACGGCCGGTGCCGTACTCCACGACGCCGTCGGCGGTGGCGAAGAGCGTCCAGTCCTTGCCGAGTGCCGTGTTGCGACCCGGCTTGAACTTGGAGCCCAGCTGCCGGACGATGATCGTGCCCGATGTGACGAACTGGCCGCCGTAGCGCTTCACACCGCGGTGCTGCGCGTTGGAGTCGCGACCGTTCCGGCTCGAGCCCTGTCCCTTCTTGTGAGCCATTTCGAACT
>JBDLIY010000552.1:0-2740 GCA_039714635.1 Planctomycetota bacterium | reverse complement strand
AAGGGTTTCAAGCGTGGGCGCTACTGGGATTGAACCAGTGACCTCTGCCGTGTGAAGGCAGCGCTCTCCCGCTGAGCTAAGCGCCCGGGAGCGGGAAGTCTAGCGGTGGCCCGATCTAGGCTCTGGGGGTGCATTCGGATCTCTCTCGCCCCCTCCGTCAGGATGGATCTCTCGAATCTTCGAGTGGATCTCTCCAACCCCCTCCGTCAGCTCCTCCGTCGCTGACACCTCCCCCTGAAGGGGAGGAAGACGACGCTCGCCACCTCCCCCTGAGGGGGAGGAAGAGAACGGTTCGGGGTCTCGCGTGAACCGTCGAGAGTTTGGGCGGGTCGTCGACGAGGTGCTCGCGGAGCTGCCGGCATGGGTCGTCGAGCAGATCGACAATCTCACCGTCGTCGTCGAGGACCGGCCGACCAGAGAGCAGGACCCCGAGGGACACGGCATCCTCGGCATCTACGAAGGCGTCTCACTCGCCGAACGCGGCTTCGACTACTTCGGGTTCGCCCCGGACCGGATCGTCGTCTTCTACCAGCCTCACAGGGAGCTCAACCTTCCCGACGACGAACTCAGGGCGGAGATCCGGGTGACCGTCCTCCACGAAATCGCCCACCACATCGGCATCGACGACGATCGCCTCCACGAACTCGGCTGGGATTGACCAGAAACCGCCCGGGACCCGCGGGGTACACTCGAATCTCGCGACGCAAGGAGGGTCCGTGGAAGAGTTGATCGCCCAGATCACCGAGAAGACCGGAGTCAGCGCCGAGAAGGCGAAGGAGATCGTCGGCGTCGTCACGGAATGGCTCAAGGACAAACTCCCCGAAGAAATGATCAACCAGATCGGTGGGATGCTGTCCGGAGCAGGCGACGTGGCATCATCCGCTGCAGGCAAGGCAACCGACGCCGCCGGTTCCGCCGCAGGATCCGCGGGCGACATCGCAGGGGATCTTCTGGACAAGGCGAAGGGCGTCATCCCCGGTTTCGGAAACAAGGGCGAGTAGCCCCACCTGATGTCTACACGCTTGGATCCTCCGCTCACCGACGAGCCCGCGTGGCCCGTCGGCGCGGAGGATCCTGTGCTGCTCCTCGTCGACGCAGGCACGTCGATCGAGAAGGAGATCATCAACGGTTGGATCGAGCGCGTCCACCCGGAAGGCGTTCAGATCGACATCGCCGAGATCCCGGCAGGACGACAACGGCGCGGCAAGCACCGCCGAGACCCCCGGCTCGACGCCCGCCTGGGCCAGGACGACGACCCGATCATGGTCCCTGTGCGCGTTGCCTGGCTCGCGGAGGAACGCGACGGGCAACGACGCGTCTCGCTCAAGGATGTCCTCGTCTTCGGCGACCCGAGAGAGCCGCGTGTCGTGCGACAGCGCCTCCTTCGAACGTTCAAGTCCGACCGCATCCGCATCATCGTCGCCGAGCCGGGCACGAAGTCAGACCTTGAGGAGAGGTGGCGCGATCCGACCGGCCGCGGTCCCGCTGAAGGGACTTCCCTTGCCGAATTCGTCGCGCTGAAGGCATGGTTGGCGCTCGAACGGGCCGAACGTGCCCTGCGAGGCGCACGCTACAAGGTGCCGAAGTTCCTGCGAGAAGACCTGTTCTGGTCACGTGGCTTCCAGCGAGGGGTCGCCCGCTTGGCCATGACGCAGGAAGTCCCGCTCAGCCAGATTCAGCGGAAGACCTCCCGGTATCTCAAGGAGATCGCTGCGACGCACACGCCATACGCGATCGACGTCGTCACCGGTTTCATGACGTGGGTGCTCAGCCTCGGCTACCACCGCGTCGAGTACTCGATCGAGGATCTCCGGGAGCTCTACCAGATCGGAGAAGAGCACCCCCTCGTATTCCTCCCGTCGCACAAGTCGAACGCCGACCACCTCGTGCTCCACTCCGTCCTCTACCAGAACGAGTTCCCTCCCAACCACACCGCCGGCGGGATCAACATGAACTTCTTCCCGCTCGGCCCGCTCCTCCGCCGCTCCGGAATCTTCTTCATCCGTCGCCAATTCAAAGACAACGAGCCGTACAAGTTCGCGCTGCGTCAGTACATCGACTACCTCCTCGAGAAGCGCTTCCCACTCGAGTGGTTCCTCGAAGGCGGACGCTCCCGAACGGGGAAGCTTCGGCCGCCGATGCTCGGAATGCTCTCCTATGTCGTGGACACGTACCTCCGGGGCATCGTCGACGAGGTCGTCTTCATCCCGGTCTCGATCGCCTACGACCAGATCTCAGACATCGGCTCGTACGCCTCGGAGCAGCTTGGCGGGGCGAAGGACAAGGAGAGCTTCGCTTGGGCCATCCGGACGATCGGTAACCTTCGTCGGAGATACGGGGCGATCCACGTGCGTTTCGGCGAACCGTTGGCGCTCACCGACACCCTCAATCCGAACACCGACCTCACCACCGAACGCGGCCGCTACATCGTCCCGAAGATGGCCTTCGAGATCTCGAACCGGATCAACGACGTCACCCCGATCACCCCGATCAGCCTCGTCACCCTGGCACTGTTGAGCCGCCCCGACCAAGGACTCACCATCGACGAGGCGGTGGAGGCACTCGAGCCCTTCATCGACTACGTGCGTCAGCGCGACCTCCCGACGACCGCCCCCCTCACTCCGGTCACTCCCGAAGCGGTCCGGGTCGCGCTCGACGAACTCGTCACGAGCAAGGTCGTGTCGCGGGTCGAGGGGCTGTCTGAGACGGTCTACGTGATCGAGAAGGACCAGCACCTCGC
>JBDLIY010000551.1:0-2741 GCA_039714635.1 Planctomycetota bacterium | reverse complement strand
TCCTCGTCGGCTGGATCGCGCCCCGCGGCGTGGTGGCGGCCGCGGTGACCGGAGCCTTCGTGCCGGAGGCCGTTCCCCTCGTCTTCCTCATCATCCTCGTCACCGTCACGCTCCACGGTCTCTCGATCCGCCCCCTCGCCCGGAGGCTCGGCCTCGCGGCCGCGTCGGCGGACGGAGTGCTGATCGTGGGCTCCTCGCCCTTCAGCGTTCCCCTGGCGCAGCAACTCACCGAGGCCGGCGTGCCGGTGGTGGTGGCGGACCGATCCTGGCGGCGGCTGCGGCGCGCCCGCATGGCCGGCGTCCCGTTCCACTACGGCGAGGTCCTCTCGGAGGTCAGCGAGGAGACGCTCGACCTCTCGGAGATCGGCCACGTTCTCGCGATGACGGGGAACCACGCCTACAACGCGCTGGTCTGCCGTCACTTCTCCGTCGAACTCGGCCACGTCCGCGTCTTCCAGCTGGCGATCTCCTCGAAGGACGAGGACGACCCGCGCGGCTTCCACCCCTCGATCCGCGGCAGCACGCTGTTCGCCGAGGGCGCCGGCTACGCCCGGCTCGTACGCCGCCACTACGAGGGGTGGAAGTTCCGGCGGACGACGCTGACGGACGAGTTCGGCCCCGAGGAGTTCGCGGCCCGGCTGCCGGAAGGCGCGCTGACCCTCGCCATCGTCGGGAAGAACGGCACGCCGGGGCTCGTGAAGGGCGGAGCGGTTCCGGAACCCGAGGTCGGGGACACGATCCTGCTGTACGAACCGCCCGGGCCGGGTTGAGTCGGGGGCGGGACCGGTTACGATCGGCGGAGCATGATCCGCGTCCCGATCCCGATCCTCGGAGTTCTTCTCCTCGCCGCCGTCGCGACGGCGAAGGACGCCGACGTCACCGGGAAGCTCACGCGGAAGACCCTCTCCCTGATGGAACGGGAGGCCCTCCCCCACCTGCGGGTCGAGGTCGGCGCCGGCCGGCCGCTGACGGTGAGGGGCCGCTCGGACCCGGTGAAGTTCCGGGAGGGCGACGGCGGTCTCGAGGCGGGACGCGAGGTCCTCGGGGACGGGGACACCCTCGAGGTCTGGCTCGACGACGACGAGACGATCGAGGTCGCGTTCCGGAAGGGCGACCCGGCCGCCGGCGAACCGGCGTGGCGGGCGATCTCCCTCGGGGCCCTCGAAGGGAAGATCGGCCGGACGAAGGTCCGCTTCGTGGACCACGACGGCGACGGCACGTTCCTCACCCCCCACCGCGACTTCCTCCACGTCGCGAAGACCGGCGAGGTCCACCCGGTGGCGGAGCACGTCGTCCTCGGCCGGGAGGTCTACCGCCTCACGACGGACGAGGCGGCCAGGACCATCACCTGGCGAAAGGTGACGAAGACCTTCGCCAGCCCGGACGTCTTCCCGGGCTGGGCCGGCGTCGCGGCGGGGCTCGCGCACCTGAACCGCCTGCGGGCCGGGATGAACCTCCCGCCGGTGCGCCTCGACCGCGAGGCCTCCCGCCACGCGCTGCTCCACCTGAAGTACTGCTCTCTGAACGGCGGCAACCCGCACCAGGAGGAGGAGGACCGCCCCGGCTACACGCGCGAGGGCGCGAGCGCCGGCATCCACTCGATCGGCTGGCTCGGCGCCGGCTCCGGCGTGGTCTCCGTCATCGACGGTCAGCTGGCGAGCCTGCTCCACCGCATGGACCTGATCGACCCGCGGAAGACGGCGATCGGCATCGCGACGGGTTCGAACCGGGTCTGGATCCACGTGGAGTGCGGGAAGTACCGGCCGTGGGAGGGGCAGGGCCCTTCGATTTTCCCCGGCCCGGGCGGGAAGTGGCCGGTGGGCGTCTACGCGGTGGACAACCCGGATCCGCGGCCGAAGGGGGAACAACAGGCGACGGGCATCCCGGTGACGGTGGCGTGGTTCGGCGAGGAGGACGGCGTACTGAAGGTGAGGGCGGAGTTGTTCGCCGGCCGGCGGAAGGTCGCGTGTCTGACGAACCAGTCCGGCCGCCACGACCTGAAGTCGAATGCCCCGAAGGCGCGCGCGGTGCTGATGGCGCGGTCGCCGCTTTCGAGCGGCACGTACGAGGTCCGCGTGACCTGGAAGCAGCACGGCGAGGAGAAGCACCTGACCCACCGCTTCCGCATCGGCCGCTGACCGGAACACTGCTGACAGACGTCGGTTTTCCGTTTTCCGGAACATTGGTGACAGACGTCGGTTTGTCCCTCGCCGAACGCCGGTCCGGCACCCGGCCTCTTCTGCGCGGTCCGCCTGAGAGAGGTGACGCCCGACGGCGCTGCCGCGAAATCGACGTGAGGAGACGCGACGGCGCGGACAAGGCCGGCGGGGAGGAGGAGGAGAAGCCGCCCCTCCGTTGTGAAAAAGCGGTGCCTGTCAGCGATGTTTCATCGTTGTGAAAAAGTAGCGCCTGTCAGCGTTGTTTCGTCAGTCGTCGATCGCCCCGCCGTCGATCACCACGTGCGGGGCCGGGGGCGGCGTGCCGGCCTCGCGGAGGTCGACGTGCAGGTTCTTCAACACCTGGGACCGGACCTTCGTGCGCTTGCGGACGTCCGGGATGCGGTAGCGGCCCTCGACCAGGATGCCCGCCGCCTGGTGGCCGCGGGCGTCGTCCCACAGCGACCGAACCACCACGTCCGCCGTGTCCGGCAGAACGCCCTCCGTCCGCTCGATCGCCTTCGCCGTCACGTCCGACACGCGGTCCAGGTCGGCGTCGTAGCCCACCGCGAACCGCACCCGGAC
>JBDLIY010000550.1:0-2751 GCA_039714635.1 Planctomycetota bacterium | reverse complement strand
GACCAGCGCGACATGATCGCCGCCTACAGGGACATCTACGAGCGCAACCTGGAACGGTTCCTGGCGCTGGCCACGGTGGAGGACGACGACTGATGGCCGGCATCGGATTCGAGTTGAGGCGCATGATGGACGACGGACAGAGTCTCATGTCCCGCGTCCGCGGCTACGCGTGCGCCGGTCTGATCTCGTCGGGCCCGTGGATCATGACGATCATCACGCTCGGCGTGCTGTCCGCCTTCCAGTTCCTGCTCTCGCCGCGGTCGGAGTTCGAGATCTTCCGCGGGCTCATCACCTACGCGTTCGCGTTCAGCCTGATCGTCGTGGGCGTCCTGCAGATGACGGTCACCCGCCGCGTGGCGGACCTCCTCTACACGAAGAAGTACGAGAACGTGCTGCCGGCCTTCAACGCCTCCGTGATCGTCATCGGGGTCTTCCAGGTCCTGATCGGCTCGCTGTTCTGCTGGTGGGCGGGGCTGTCGGCCGGGCTCGCGGTCGTCGCCGTGGCGCTCTACGTGATCGTCTCCCTCATCTGGCTCGCGCTCATCTGGCTCGGGGTCACGCGGGAGTTCGACCGCGTCCTCGTGGCCTACGGCCTGGGCAGCATCGTGATCTTCGTCTTCGTCGGCCTCCTGGATCGGCCGCTCGACGCGAAGGGCCTCCTCACCGCGTACACGGCGGGACAGGCCGTGATCCTCATCCTGCTGATGCGCACGGTGGTGCGGGGCATGCAGTCCGGCGGCACGCGGAGCTTCGCGGTGCTGAGGAGCGTCCCGGAGTTCCCGCGGCTCATGCTCATCGGCCTGCTCTACAACGCCGCGATCTGGGTCGACAAGATGATGTTCTGGTTCATGGACGGCATCGGCCCCGTCCCGAACGTGCTCTTCCACCCCCTGTACGACACCTGCTGTTTCCTCGCGTATCTGACGGTGATCCCGGCCCTCGCCGTGAACCTCGTCCGTGTGGAGACCAGCTTCTACGAGTGCTACCGGTCGTACTTCGGCGCGATCCTTTCCGGCATGCCTCTCAAGGTGATCGACCGGCGGCGCGGCGCGATGCTCGACAACCTGCAGGAGGGGATGGTCCGCCTGCTCCGGATCCAGGGGGCGATCACGCTGCTGTGCATCCTGTTCGCGCCCGAGATCCTCTCGCTGATCGAGCTTCCCCCGTCGGCGGTCCGGATCTTCCGCGCGGTCTGCCTGGGCGCGTTCTTCCACGTGATGCTGCTCATCACGATCCTGATGCAGCTCTACTTCGACCTGCGGAAGCAGGCGCTCGTCACGTCGGTCGTCTTCCTGGTGCTGAACGGCGTCCTGGCGGTGTGGAGCGTGAAGTTCGGTATCAACACGTACGGTTTCGGTTACGCGGCGGCGGCGATGATCTCGCTCCTGGTGGGCTATTCGCTGTTGGCGAAGTCGATCGAGTACCTGGACTACTACACCTTCACGAACCAGCCGATCACGGCGGAGCGGGCAAAGGCGTCGCACGGAGAGAAGGCCCCGGAAGCCGAGGAGGAGGAGGAGGACCCCGAGGATGATGTCGAGGCCGAGCCGGAGGAGGCGATCGTCAACGAAGCGTGACGGTCCGCTCGGCCCCGCCCGCGGCCTTCGTCCTCAGGACGCAACCGCGGTCCGTCCACCGGACGCCGACCACCTCGAAATCCCCGTCGGGCACGAACCGGTCGGCGGGCCGACCGTACCACGGCCCCTTTCCCTCGGCGCGCAGCGCCGCCTCGATCGACGGGCGCCACTCGACCGCACCCAGTCTCAGGAGCATCGCGCCGCGGTTCAGCTTGAAGGTGGCATCGCAGGGCAGGTACCCGTCCCGCGTGGAGACCAGCAGGATCGCGTCGCCGCGGGGCGAGAACGAAGCATGGCACGCGTCCGGCACGGGCACCGCGGTGCCGAAAACCGGCTCGCCTTCGCCGTCGAGGCGAGCGGGCAGGAGGAGCTTCTGCCGGTTCCGCGAGAGGAACACGGCCGCTGCGCGGTCGCCGGGCGCGGTGACGACCGAGTGGACGCGACGCACTTCCGCGGAACTCCGCCCCTCGGCTGGCGGCACGGCGCGCAGCAGCACGCGATCCTCGTTGCCGTCGCGGAGAAACAGGCTCTGCCCGAGCACGGACAGCTCGAGGGGTGGTCGAAGGTCCAGCGACACGTCCTTCGTCGTCTTCCGCTCCTCATCCGCGTAGAGCAGGTGCAGCGTGTGGTCCCCCTCCCACCGGAGGTCGAAGGAGAACCACGGCCCGCCCTCCGTCGGCCGGTCGATCACAAGGCGGTTCGTCGCCAGGTCCCAGACCCTCAGTCGCTCGCGGCCCACGATGTCGGGACGGCCCGCGAGGAACCGGACGGTGGGCGACACTGCGAGAGACTCGGCCGTCGCCCCGCGGAGCACCTTTCCCCGTCGATCGTAGATATGGAAGAGGTGGAACGCCGTGCCCGCACGCCAGATGTGGAGCAGTGTGTTCGCGGCGGTCCAGCGAAGCGACCCGCCGACGCCGGGCCGGAAGGACGCCGTCCGCTCTCGGCTCGCGAGGTCGTACACGGAGATGGTGCGCGGAGGGACGTCCATGTGCCAGACGAAGGCGTGGTTCCCGTCAGGGGACGGCGCGAAGTCGTAGATGTGCGTCGGCCGGGTGAAGTCCGTCAGCGCGACGGGGCCGGCGGCGGTCTTCACGACGACGTTCTTCCGCCCGTCCGCCCCGGTGTGGAGCGCGAGCTCCGGCGCGGCGGCGGCCGGAACGGAGAGCGCGAG
>JBDLIY010000549.1:0-2751 GCA_039714635.1 Planctomycetota bacterium | reverse complement strand
GACTGCATCTCCTACGGGGAGAAGCACCGGAAGTCGTCCCCCGCGTGGGCCAAGCGAGCGTTCGAAGCCGTTCTCGCCCTCGACCCGAAGAACGAAAAGGCGGTGGCTGCGGTCAAGGAGCTGATCGACGTGCAGCGGGCCGGCGGCGGCTTCGGCCTGCCGGAGTTCCTGATCAAGAGAGACAGCATGAGTGGTTGGGACGGCGCGGAGTACTCATCGCGCTGGACCTGCAAGGGACGGACGATTACGGGAGACCAGCGGTCTCCGGGAATCATCTGCTACCGCAGCGGAGTCTTCCTGCGCAAGACCTACCGTCTGACGGTGAGGGCCCGCGTGGTCGAGAGGTACAGCGCCGACTGGTACTGGGGGCTCATGTTCGGGACCGACGCGAACGCCCCGAAGATGTACTCCTTCGGCTACGGGTACCAGCAGGACGTCTACCTGGTGCGGAACGCGGGCACCAACATGAAGGACCTCTGGAGCAAGCCGAAGACCCATTGGGATCCCAAGGAGTGGCACATCCTCCGGGTGGACGTGACTCCGGACAAGGTCACGTGCTACGCGGACGGTGAGGAGGTCTTCTCCCACGGTGCGGAACTCGCGAGGGACTTCGAGGGGACGATGGGCCTCAACATCCGTGGTGCGAGAGTCGAATTCACAGACCTGAAGGTGTACCGATGAAACTCAGGGTGACGATGGTGCTGGGCGTCCTGCTTGCTGCCGTCTGCGGCCCCGCGCTTTGGGCGGACGAGGCGACGGCGAAGTTCTTCGCCGACCGGGGCAGGAAGGCATACAAGGAGAAGAAGCTCCCCGAGGCGAAGGAGTTCTTCGACAAGGCTCTCGACGAAGAGAGAAACTACCTCCCCGCGCTCCTGGGACGGGCCCGCGTGGCGATCGGCGAGACGGAGAATCCGACCGCCCTCACCTACCTGACAGCCTGCATGCGACGAGGGGCTATCCCGAAGCTCTCTGCCGACGAGAGCAAGGCCGCCAAGGAGGCCGACACCGTCTTCGCAGAGTTCGACGCGCCGGGCCATGAGTTCACGAAGCTCCTCGCCTCGTTCGAGAGGGACCTCATCGACGCCGCGGAGAAGCACGCCGGCAAGGACCCGAACTTCGCCCGGCTCTGCCTGGAGAAGGTCCTCTCGATCTCACCGGAGCTGAAAGAGGTCCGAGACAGATTCGAGGGACTCGGTTTCGCATCCGAGCTGGCGCAGAACGACACCCATCTGGAGCTGTTCAACGGCAGTGATCTCAAGGACTGGACTGCGGAGCCGACAATCTGGACCGTCGAGGGCGGGAAGATCGTGGGGCGGGCAGAGCGGGCGTTCACGGCGAACCACAAGGACAAGGTCACCGGCGACTTCGTCATCGACTGCGAACTCCGGATCCCCAGGGACACCGGTGAGATCCCGCTCTGCGGAGTTCTCTTCGGCTGGGTCGGCTACGGTGACTTCTACTCGCTCAAGATTCAGAAGGGCCACTTCCTGTTCTGCGTGAGGAATGCGAAGAACAGTACGACGCTGGTCCAGAAGGACTGGGTCGACGACTGGGCCGGATTCGACCACCGGGAGTGGAACCGGTACACGCTCAAGGTGAAGGGTGACACCGTGACCGTGTTCGTCAACGGCCGGGAGTTGCTGAAGTACACCGTCACGAAAGACCGCCCGACGGACGGCTATGTGGGTCTGCACCTCCAGATGCAGAACATCGAGGTCCGGAGGTACGACCTGCTGAGATGACCGGAAGCGGTGTGGTCCATCCGCGTCAGGACCGGGGCGCCGAGCTCAGGATCGAGATCGAAGTTTACGCGGATGGGCCATCCTCACCGTCCACCGCCGCCCGCATCGCGAGCACGTAGTCCGGCGGCCCCGCGTCCTCCCAGCGCGGCCAGCCGCCCCGCCCCACGTATCTCACGAGCTCGCGGAAGGCGTCCGGCCGGAAGCGCACGTCGGCGAAGGTCACCTCCCCCGGACCCGGTTCGGCCGCGAGGCGGACGTCCGTCTCCGTGGCCCACGGTTCGATCAGCGTCCGGAACTCGTCCCGCGTCTCGAAGCCCCTCGTGTGCTGCCGGAAGTCCTCCGGCTCCGCCGGGAAAGGAAAGCGGCGGTAGACGTCGCCAATGAACCCCGTGTGGCGGACGCCGTGGATGGCCCCCATCAGGTCGCCCACGTCCTCCGCGCGGTCGATGACCCAGCCCGGTATCGTCGTCTCGAAGACCGCGTCCGGCGCCGCCGCCGCGAGCGCGGCGATGGCCTCGCAGAACGCGTCGGCGAAGAAGAAGGTCCGCTCGAGGAGCAGCATGTCGCCGTCGATGTTGAAGAACCCGAAGGCGATCTCACCGTGGCTCACGGAGGGGAAGGCGAGGGGCATGGCGAAGTCTCCGATCCGGGCCCGAGGGTAGCGGACGGGCGGTCTCTCCCGCGCAGATTCGCACGGTGATCGTGCGGTATTGACAACGTTCCTTCCCGAAACCGGATGATTCGAGCCCGGATTCCGCCGGGCACGAACCTTGCACGCGAAATCGGCGGCAGTGCGCGAGGTGAACTCCATGCGAATCTCCGTCTGCCTCCTCCTCGTTCTTCTCGCCATCGTCGTCTCCGCCGAACCCGCGCTCTCCATCTGCGCCATGCCCCGACCGGGAATCCCCGAAGGCGGCGGGGGGCGCGGTCGAGACCAGCCGCCCGGCGGAAGCCCCGACGAGCCGGGCGTGGGGAGCCCCGGCGCGGAGGGCCCCGTGCCCGTCAGCGG
>JBDLIY010000548.1:0-2752 GCA_039714635.1 Planctomycetota bacterium | reverse complement strand
GGGCCGACCGCCGGCGAGCCGGGAACCTGGGGCGCGTACGGCCGGGCCCTCGAGAGCCCGGGCTGGCCGCCCCGCCACGATCGCGTCGTCCGCGAGTACTTCCGGGAGTCCGGTCAGAGGGGGCTTCGCTGAGCCCGTCGAAAACCGTGCCGCCTCCTGCGAGGGTCGGGCTACGATGCGAACTCTTCGCGGTTGCCTGACGGGAGCGCCATCGGATGTGCGGAGTCATCGGTCTGATCGGACCATCTGACGTCTATCCGGACCTCGTGGACGGGATGGTCATCCTCCAGCACCGGGGCCAGGACGCGGCCGGCCTCGTGACGTACTCCAACGGGGGATTCCACACCCGGAAGGACCTGGGACTGGTGCGCGACATCTTCCCGGAGGACCAGCCGCGGATGGCTTCGCCCGGGAACTACGGGCTGGGGCACCTGCGGTACACGACGGTGGGCGGAGGCCGGACGGAGGACGCCCAGCCGCACCGCGTCAACTCCCCCTACGGCATCGCGATGTGCCACAACGGGAACCTCACGAACTTCCAGCGCCTGAAGGAGCACCTCTCCCGCGACCGGCGCCGCCACGTCAACTCCTCCTGCGACGTGGAAGCCCTCCTCAACGTGTTCGCGGACGAGTTGGACGGTCGCAAGACCAGCAACTTCGAGGAATCCGTGTTCGAGGCGGTGCGCGGCACGTTCGAGCGCGCGGAGGGCTCCTACTCGGCGATCGCGCTGATCGCGGAGCACGGCCTGGTCGCCTTCCGGGACCCGCACGGCATCCGCCCGCTGATCTTCGGGTGGAAGGAGACGCCCGAGGGGACGGCCTGGATGACGGCTTCGGAGTCGGCGGCGCTGACGGCCCTCGGCTACCGGATCGAGAGGGACGTCCGGGCCGGGGAAGCCGTGATCTTCCGCCCGGACGGGACCTACGTGGCGCGGCAGGTCACGCCGCCGAACCACCACCCGTGCATCTTCGAGTACATCTACTTCGCCCGGCCGGACTCGATGATCGACGACATCTCGGTCTACAAGGCCCGACTCCGCCTCGGCGAGGAGCTGGCCCGCCTCTGGAAGGAGCGGGCCGAGGAGCGGAGAGCGAAGGGGGGGAACGGCAAGACCGGCCGGAAGATCGACGTCGTGATCCCGGTCCCCGACTCGTCGCGGCCGGCCGCGCAGGAAGTGGCGTGGCACCTGAAGAAGAAGTTCCGCGAGGGACTGCTGAAGAATCGCTACATCGGCCGCACGTTCATCATGCCGGCGCAGAAGAAGCGCAAGCGGAGCATCAAGTTCAAGCTGACGCCGGTGAAGATCGAGGTGGACCGGAAGCGCGTGCTCCTCGTGGACGACTCGATCGTGCGCGGGAACACGTCGAAGGCGATCGTGAAGATGGTGCGCGACACCGGCGCGAAGTCGGTGAGCGTTTCCTCCACCTGCCCGCCGCTGCGCTACCCCTGCGTGTACGGGATCGACATGTCCGACCCGGAGGAGTTCGTCGCGCGGGACCGGAGCGAGAAGAAGATCGAGAAGAAGATCGACGCGGACTACCTGCTCTACCAGACGGTCGAGGGCATGACCCGGGCCGTGGGGGAGGGCAACCCGTCGATCGAGCACTTCTGCCGCGCGTGCATGGACGGGTGCTACCCGACGCAGGTGACGGAAGGGACGCTCGACGAGATCGCGTGTGAGCGTCGCCGGTCCCGCGCGGAGCGGGCTTCGATGGGAGAGAACGCCTGATGGCCAAGCTGATCCTGAAGACGGGCGAGAAGGCGGGCATGGAGTACGGAATCGAGGACGGGATGATCCTCGGCCGGAAGCTCGAGGCGCCGGTGCACCTGAACGACGTGAAGGCGTCGCGCGAGCACGCGAAGCTCATCGCCGACGGCGACCGCTTCCACCTGGTCGACCTGAACTCGACGAATGGGACCTACGTGAACGAGGAGCGGGTCCCGCGCGCGCTCCTCGGCCACGGCGACCGGATCCGGATCGGCCAGACGGTGTTCGGATTCCACGACCCGGAGGCCCCGGCGTCGGAGCCCGCCCCGCAGGAGAAGTCGGAGGCGAAACCGGCCGCGGGGGCGACGCCGAAGATCGATTTCGGCGCCCCGCCCCCGAAGAAGATCGGCGTGAAGCTGGAGTCCCACAAGAAGCGCGGCCCGCGGCGGAAGTAACGCGCTCCGTCAGAGGTCGATCCGGTATTCGAAGACCTGGTTCTCGTCGATGTTCGCCAGGATCGACTCGAGGAGGGCCGCCGGGTCGCGACGGAGCTTCCCGCGGAAGATCTCCTGGCCGTGGTGCCGCACCACCACCTCCTGGTCCGGCTTGAACATCTTCGGGGCGAGAAGGATCGACAGGCCCGACTTGTTGATCGCGTCGATGACGATCTCGTTCTTCTCGATCGTCGCCACGATCCGCTGGTCGCGGCCCCGCGACGTGAAGACCGACTTCTTCCGCAGCCAGAAGAACCGCCGCTTCGTCCGGACCGAGGGCTCCCAGATCACCTTCGCGGGATACGGGTCGCGCTTGAACTTCGTCATCCACGAGATGATCTTCGACGGGCCCCACTTCGGCGGGAACCCGTGGCTGACACCCTTCCCTTCGACGTACTTGTGCTCGTAGCCGTCGGGGTGGTCCTTCCGGAGTGTCGCCAGCTCCCGCGCCGCCGCGCGGGCGTCGTGGACCACGACGCGCGGGTCCCCGGCGAAGTGCGTGATGATGATGGGCGTGTTGAACAGGTTGCCCATGTAGCCGCCCGGCAG
>JBDLIY010000547.1:0-2753 GCA_039714635.1 Planctomycetota bacterium | reverse complement strand
GGTGAGAAGATGAAGTCAGGCATAGTCGAAATGGCCGTCCAGCAGCCCCGGCTGGAGGTCAAGGGCGTGACAGAGGAGATGTACGACGTCCGCGTGGTGCTCGCGTACGCATCCGCCGACATCGAGGACGTGGAGGGCGTGCCTCTGGACGAGCCCGCCGTCATCGTCGTCCGGAGCGAGGGCGGCGTCCGGTTCTTCCCCCTCGGCCCCGCGAAGGACGGCGTCCGCCGCGCCGTCGTCACGGCGGTCCGACCGCCGCCGTTGCGGGAGGAGGAGGCGCCGGAGCCTCCTGACTTCGACCGGCTCCGCCTCCTCGACGCGGAGGGCCGCCCGATCGCCGGGCGCGCCGTCCGGATCTTCCGTCACAGTGCGTCCGGCCGGGGCGTCACCGACGGGGACGGGTTCTTCAACTCCCGGTGGAAGTCGATCGCGACCACGGGCGGCGGCCCCGTCCCGAGCCCGTTCGTCCTGGAGGTGGAGGGCTGGCTCACGCGGGTCGTGACGGTGGAGAAGCCTGGCGACCTGACGGTCCGCTATCCGGCCGGGGCGATCGATCTCACCGTCGACGATGCGGACGGCGCGCCCCTCGACTTCGCCTGGTGCGTGGACGGCATGACCGGGAGGGGGAAGGGCGGGAAGCTCACGCTGCGCGGCGTCGAGCCGGGCCGGCGGACGGTTGTGGTGGGGGCGGCCGGATACGGCTCGCGGCTGTTCGTCATCGACGTGCCGCCGGAAGGCGCGAAGCCTCTCCCCGTCGTGCTCAACCGATAGCGCGAAGCCGGTCGACGATCAGCCGGACCAGCGTGAGCGTCCGCTTCCAGTCCTCAGGGTCCGGCGGCGTCCGGACGCTGACCTCCGGGACCGGCCGTGTGTCCCACGCGCTCGGGAGGTCACGCGAAGGCGGCATGGCGAACATCAGCATAAGAAGGTGTCAGGGCAAATCCTACGTAGCTGTCCCCGCCAACGTCGTGAGAGTGGGCCTCGCCTGTCTACGCTGGAATTGCCCTGACTCCGTATGAGGTAGACGAAGGTGCGCGTTTTGCCCTGACTCCCGTGGGGCGTACCGGTCGCCGGGGGCGGTGCTTATGCATGTCTGCGCTGGTATTGCCCTGACACCGTATGGAGTAGACGTTACTTCTTCTTCAAGCGGACCGTTACCTCGACCGGGCGGTCGACCGTGCCCGGCACGTGGCCCGTGCTCTCGGTCCTCTCGTAGCCGTCCGCCCGCGCCGCGACCGTGTGCTCCTCGCCCGGCAGCATCGCCAACAGGACCGCCGCGCCGTCCGGGCCCGTCCGCAAGCCCCAGCCCGGCGCGTAGCGGAAACCCGGGAACCAGTCGCTCCCCTTCTCGCGGTCCGCCGGCCGCGCGTCCGCCACCGCCGCCGCGATCGGCTTCCCCGTCTCGTCGTCGACGACCTTCACCGAAAACGCCCCCGTCGGCAGCTCGAAGTCGAACGTGTGCGTCTCCCCCGGCCCCATATCGACCGCTTCCAGGTGGCGGGCCGAGAAGTCATCGACAGTGCGCGGATCCGCGAAGTAGACCTCCACCCGGATCTGCCCCGGCTGCACGTCCTCCTTGCGGAAGGTCCCGTCGGCCGCCGCCTTCACGAACCCCTTGTCGCCGCCCTCCGTCCGGATGACCACGAACGCGTCCGCGCACGGCTTCCCGCCGATCGTCACGCGGCCCTTCACCGTCGCGAACGCCTTCGTGCCCGCCGGCTCGCCGACCGTGATCTCCACCGTCTCACCCGCGACGATCTTCGCCCGCGTCTGCTTCACCTTGAACGTCGCGAGGTCCTCCACGAGGATGATCTCCGCACCGCGGTCGTCCCAGACCGCCACCGGGTCGAGCCGGAAACTGCCGTCCTCGGCGACGACGGCGGTCGTGGACAGGCCCTTGCCCATCCAGACGATCTCCTTCCCGACCGCCGGCTCTCCGTTCGACAGCCAGGCCTTCCCGGTGACCACCGCCTTGCGGGTGATCTCGAGCTTCATCTCGAGGCCGGGCTCGTTCTTCGAGAGACCCCAGTGCGGGATGAGACCGAGGTGCGTCTCCGTCTCCGCCCACCACGAGGGCTGGCGCCGGTCCCTGTCCCGATCCACGAGCATCGGGATCAGGACGAGACCCTGGGAGTCCGTCGAGAGCGGCGGGCCCGGGATGAACATGTGGTCGTCGCCGTACTCGAAGAGCGGGGTGACCTTTGCGTTCGCCAGGGGCGCCCCGGTCTCCTTCTCCGTCAGGCGGACCCGGACGATCTCGCATTCGGCGGGGAGGTGGACGTCCACTTTCACCTCCCCATCGGCGTCGAGGGCGAACGGCTTCGTGACGAGAGGAGCGGCGCCGGGCCGGCCGATGAACAGGCGGTAGTTTCCGGGCTCCGGGCGTTCCGCGAGCCGGATGCTCTCCGGCCCGACCGCCAGGGGCGTCGCCGCGGCCCACTCGTCGGCGGGCTTCACCCGCATCCGCAGCATGTCAGCGATGTTCTTCCCCGTGAAGAGGGACTCGGGGACGGCCCGGACCTCGAGGGGGAGTCCCGCCTCCGCGTACCGGCGGACCACCTCCGCGACGTCGACCGCGCGGCCGTCGGAGTCGACGAAGGACACGTTGACCCGGCTCGAGGGCGGGGCCGGCGGCTCAGGTGCCGGCTCGGGGGGCGATGCGATCTTCTCGACGGGCGGTGCGGAGGCCACTTCCACTTCCGGCTCCTCCGCCGGCGGTACGTCGGGCCGGACCTCCTCCGCCGCGCCGGGGG
>JBDLIY010000546.1:0-2755 GCA_039714635.1 Planctomycetota bacterium | reverse complement strand
GCCCGACGAGAAGACGATGATCCATCAGTTCATCACCGGCGTGCGTCCGCCCTATCGGGGACGCGGCCTGGGCAAATGGCTGAAGGCGGCGAACCTGCTTCGCGTGCGACGGGAGTTTCCTCAGGTCACGGTCGTCCTGACGGACAACGCAACCACGAACGAGGCCATGCTCTCCATCAACAAGAGACTCGGGTTCGAGAAGTACAGGGAAGAAGAGAACTTCCAGATTACCCTGGAGGGCCTGCGAGCGTACTTGGACGCCTAGGCGCTCCGGTCCAGCACGAAGTCCTGGCCCTCGTCGGGCTGCACCGGCAGGAGGCGGAAGCCCTCGTGGCGGCTCTCCCGGCGTCCCGTCACGCTGAGCGTCGCGCTCGCGCCGGCGGGCAGGGCCACCAGCTTGGTGAGCACCGGCAGACCCGGCGTGCCGACGGCGCCGGCGATGTTGCGGCCGGGCAGCGTCAGGGCCTGGAAGCGCTCGTCGCCCGCCAGGAACTCCTCCACCGCCAAGGTGGGCAGTTCCAGAGTGATGGCGAGGCGATCTCCGGCCCGCTCCGAAACCTCGAAGAGGGGGGCGACCGCGGCGGCCGGCTCCCGCAATTCGAGGGCGGCGGCGCCGACGGTGCTTGCGCTGTCTCCGGTGGCGATGGCGGCGTCGGGTGTGATCCTGGGTCGGTCGCCCACGACGGGCTTCTTCTGCACGGTCACGGGCGTCGCCGTCCTCGTTCGGCAGGTCGGTCTGGATCAAGACGTCCCGCACGTGGACCGGTGTCACCGAGAAGAGGCTCACGGACCGGAAGATCCCGGAGAGCCGCCACATATCCTGGTCCTCGAGGTAGGAGCCGTCGCACCAGCGGTAGACCTGGACCGCGAGGACGTTCTTCCCCGGCCGCAGGTGCTTCGTGATCCGGAACTCCGCCGGCGTCTTGCTGCCCTGGCTGTAGCCGACCTCGACGCCGTTCACCCAGATGTAGAAGGCGGAGTAGACCCCCTCGAAGCGCAGGAACACCTCGCGGCCGTCCCAGCCATCCGGCACGACAAAGGTCCGGCGGTAGGAGCCCACGGGGTTGTCCTCGTGGTCGAGAAAGGGCGGGTTCCGCGGGTGCGGGTAGCGGATGTTCGTGTAGATCGGCGTGCCGTGGCCGTGCATCTCCCAGCAGGAGGGAACCTCGATCTCGCCCCAGTCGTCGACGCTCTCATCCGGCGCGAAGAACGTCCGCGGTCGGTCGGCCGGCTTCGGCACCCAGTGGAACTTCCAGGTGCCGTCGAGCGACATCACGAAGGGCGAATCCCCCTTCTCCCGCGCGGACGTGAAATCCGGGTAGGGAGTCGACGTGGCGCGGGGCGCCTCCTTGTTCCGGCCGAAGATCGCCTCGTTCTCCCAGTCCGGCGGGGACTGCGAGAAGGCGAAGGGAATGAACGACAGGGCGAACAGGGCCAGGACCAGAAGGAGGGTGCTGTTCATCCGCGAAGGGTACCGCACGACGAGCCGGGATCGCCAGACGCGTGGCCCGGGGGACGGGTCGCGGATAGAATCCCCCGACCTTCACCGACCGGGAGACGTCCATGTCGAGATCCCTGACGATCCTCGCCGCCGTTCTGCTCCTCGCCGCCGCCTCGACCCGCTCCGAAGCCGCGGGCCCGGAGCCGCTCCGCCTCGCGGCGCCGATCGAGACCTGGGACGAGGGGGTCCCGCTGGGCAACGGTCTCACCGGCGGGCTGCTCTGGGGCGCCGGGAACACGATCCACCTGTCCCTGGACCGCGGCGACCTGTGGGACGAGCGGCGGCCCGAGGAGGTCCGCAAGCCGGACTGGACCTGGGACACGATCCGGAAGCTGAAGGCCGCCGGAAACCAGAAGGAGATCTCCCGGCGTTTCGACCGGCCGTACAGCCAGATCCCCCACCCGACGAAGCTCCCCGGGGGCCGGCTCGTGCTCACCCTCGAGGCCGACCGGACCGCCGAGTCCTTCGAGCTCGACCTCTCCCGCGCGCTGGGCCGGGTGCGCCTGACGAACGGCGCCCTCACGTGCTTCTTCAGCGCGGTGCGACCGGTGGCGATGGTGCGCGTCCCGGGGAGCGTGACCACTGAGATCCGGCGGCCGGCCGGACTCGACAAGCTCGGGTACGACCCCGCGAAGACCGGCCGCGCCGACGGCGTGACATGGATGGTTCAGACCGCGGCCGAGGGCCTGGTCTACGCGATCGTCGTCGCGGCCCGGAGCGACGGGGAGGACACGCTCCTCGCGGTGGCGATCACCAGCAACCGCGACGGCGATGACCCCCTGGCGATCGGGAAGCGCCGCGTCGGCGAGGCCCTCGAGGCCGGCTTCGACACGCTGCTCGCCCCCCACGAGAAGTGGTGGAGCGACTTCTGGTCCATCTCGAACGTGTCGATCCCGGCCCCGCGCCTGCAGCGGCATTACGACTTCGTGAAGTACCTCTACGGCGCCGGGTCGCGCGCGGGCGCGCCGCCGATGCCGCTCCAGGGCGTCTGGACGCGGGACGACGGCGGTCTCCCCCCTTGGAAGGGCGACTTCCACCACGACCTGAACACGCAGATGACCTACCTGGCGGCCCACGCCGCGGGGCTGGTCGACGCGGAGCGGAGTTTCCTCGACCGCCAGTGGGAGCTTCTGCCGGTCTACCGCGCGTTCGCCCGGGACTTCTACGGCGTGGAGGGCGCGGCCGTGCCCGGCGTGGCGACGCTGGCGGGCCGGGCGACCGGCGGCTGGTCGCAGTACTCGCTGTCCCCGACGA
>JBDLIY010000545.1:0-2758 GCA_039714635.1 Planctomycetota bacterium | reverse complement strand
TCGCTGGCCCGGCACGATCAAGCCCGGTTCTGTCTCGAACGGGATTGTCCACCACATGGACTGGCTGCCGACGTTCGTCGCCGCCGCGGGCGGTGGCGACATCAAGGCCGATCTCCTCGATGGCTACGAGTCGAAGGCGATGGGGCGGAAGTACAAGGTGCACCTGGACGGCTACAACGTCATCGAGCACCTGAAGGATCCGCAGAACGTCGCGAGCCCGCGCAAGGAGGTCTTCTACTTCTCCGATGACGGCGACCTGACGGCGTTGCGCTACGCGGACTGGAAGATGATCTTCATGGAGCAGAAGACCGAGGCCGGGTTCCGGGCGTGGATGGAGCCGTTCGTGCCGCTTCGCGTGCCGCTGATCTTCAACCTGCGGCGCGACCCTTACGAGCGCGCGTCGATCACGTCGAACACCTACTACGACTGGATGCTCGACCGCGTCTTCCTGCTCGTGCCGGCCCAGCAGTACGTGGGCAAGTTCCTGGCGACGTTCCAGGAGTACCCGCCGCGCATGAAGGCGGCGAGCTTCTCGCTCGACCAGGTCATGGAGAAGATGAAGTCGGCCGGGGAACGGTAGGACCGGACCCGACCGAATCGCGGGCCCCGTCCGAACGGCGGGGCCCGCTTTCGTTTCGCCACGGGGAGGCAGAAACCATGGACGCCAGGGCCGCGCTGATCGAACTCCGGGAGCGGATGTCCCGCTCCATTCTCGGGCAGGAGCACGTCGTCGATCGCCTGTTGCTGACTCTGCTGGCGAACGGGAACGCCCTGCTCGAAGGCCTGCCCGGCCTCGCGAAGACCCGGGCGATCCGCAGCCTCGCCACGAACCTCGAAGCCAGGCTCTCCCGCGTGCAGTTCACGCCGGACCTGCTGCCGTCCGACATCACGGGGTCGGAGATGTACCTGGGGGAGGAGGCCGCCGAGCGGTTCGTTTTCCAGCCGGGGCCGATCTTCGGGAACCTCGTGCTGGCGGACGAGATCAACCGCGCCCCCGCCAAGGTCCAGTCCGCGCTCCTCGAGGCGATGGAAGAGCGGCAGGTCACGGTGGCGGGGAAGACGCACCGGCTGCCCGACCTCTTCATGGTCCTCGCCACGCAGAACCCCGTGGAGCAGGAGGGGACCTACCCGCTGCCGGAAGCGCAGATGGACCGCTTCCTGATGCACGTCCTCATCGAGTACCCGGACGACGGGACGGAGCTCGAGATCATCCGGCTCGTCCGCGGCGAGGCGGGACCGGCGGGAGCGGAGAAGCCGGAGCCGATCCCGCAGCAGGCCGTGTTCGACGCCCGGGCGGAGATCCACGGGATCACCATCTCGGAGACGGTGGAGCGATACATCGTGGACATCGTCGCCGCGACGCGGCGGCCGGAGGAACGCGGTGAGGACCTGGGCCGCTGGCTCCAGGTGGGGGCGAGCCCGCGCGGCTCGATCGCCCTCGATATCGTCTCCCGCTGCCACGCCTGGCTCGCCGGGAGGGACCACGTGACGCCGGACGACGTCCGCGCCGTCGTGGCGGACTGTCTCCGGCACCGCCTCATCCTCACCTACGAGGCGAACGCCGACGGGGTGTCGCCGGACGACGTGATCCGTCGGCTCGTCGAGACGGTCGCGGTCGGTTGACGTCATGACCGGCCGGAACCTCGTCACCCGGCGGGACACGGCGCGCGCCGCGGCCCGGCAGCGGGAGGGGGCGGACGACGAGCGCGTCACCGTCGGCCTCCACCGCCTTCTCCGTCTCCGGCACCAGGCCACCGGCTACTCCTTCCTGCCACGGCAGCCGGTCTCGAGCCTGCTCTCCGGCCGCCGCGCCTCGCGCCTCCGCGGTCGCGGGCTCAACTTCGAAGAGCTGCGGCGCTACCTGCCCGGCGACGACGTCCGGACGATCGACTGGCGCGTCACCGCCCGGACGAGGAAAACGCACGTGCGTGTCTTCACCGAGGAGCGGGACCGGGCGGTTCTGTTCGTCGTGGACCAGCGGATCCACATGTTCTTCGGCTCCCGCGACCGGATGAAGTCGGTCGTGGCCGCGGAGGCCGCGGCGCTCGGAGCGTGGCGGGCGCTCGACTCGGGAGACCGCGTCGGCGCGATCGTCTTCAACGACGAGCGGACGACGGAAGTCCGCCCGCGGCGGAGCCGAATGACGGTCCTCCGGATTCTCGGCGCGGTCGCTCGGATGAACGGGGAGCTCGCGGCGGACTCGACCGTGACGCCGGCCCCCGGTCGCCTGAACGAGGTGCTGGCGGTCGTTCCCAGGCTCGCTCCGCACGACGCGCTCATCGTCGTCGTCTCGGACTTCCAGGGCGCGGACGAGGAGACGGCCCGGCTCGCCACGGCGATCGCGGCGCACAACGACCTCCTCGCGTTCCACGCGTTCGACCCGCTGCGGGAGGCGCCGGTCCCCGGACCGAGAATGACGGTGACGGACGGGCGGCGGCAGCTGGAACTCGACCTCGCCGACGGGAAGCTCCGCGAGCGCATCGCCGAGGACTACCGCCGCGAGATCGAGGGCCTCCGCCGCGCGCTCCGGCCGTTCTCCGCCCCCGTGATCCCGCTCTCCACGGACGGGGAGGTCGTCGACCAGATCCGGCGGCGGATCGGAACGGGGGGGCGGTGAAGGACGACGCTCCCACCATCCTCGACCTGCGCGACATCGCGCTTCCCGATCCGGTTCCCGCCTGGCCGCCGGCGCCGCTCTTCTGGTGGCTGCTCGGGGCGGCCCTCGTCGCGACGGCGCTCCTGGCGTGGCGGCTGTCCG
>JBDLIY010000544.1:0-2762 GCA_039714635.1 Planctomycetota bacterium | reverse complement strand
CTGCGGGAGCTCGCCGGAGCCGTGGGCGGGCGACTGGAGATCCTGCTGGAAGTGGACGGAGAGCGAACCCGGATCGCGGTGCCGGCGGAGTGAAAAAGTAACGCCTGTCAGCGATGTGTCACTCGTCGGGGCGTTGAATTGACCGTGCATATCGTCCAGTAAATGGTTGATTTCCAGCCACTTGTCGGTTATATTTCCCGCATGTACGCGCGCCATCTCACGGACGCTCTCCGGGATGCACTCTCGGATACGCCGGTCGTCCTCCTGGTCGGAGTGCGCCAGGCCGGCAAGACGACGCTGGCCCGGGCGCTGCTCCGACCGGAAGCGCCGGCACGCTACCTGAGCCTGGACGATCCCGCCGTGCTGATGGCCGCGCAGACGGATCCCGTGGCGTTCCTCGAGGACCTGGACGGCCCCGTCGTTCTCGATGAAGTGCAGCAGGCCCCCGCGCTCTTTCCCGTTCTGCGCTCCGTGGTGGACCGGGATCGAACGCCCGGTCGCTTCCTCCTGACGGGTTCAACGCACGCGTTGACAACGCCCCGTGTCGCGGAGGCTCTCGTCGGCCGGATGGAACTCCTGACACTCTGGCCGCTGTCGCAGGGCGAGATCGAGGGGAGGCGGGAGACCTTCCTCGACGCGGTGTACCGGGATGAGGCCCCCGTGCCCCCGAAGGCCGTGGACAACCGGCGTTCGATCGTGGACCGGGCTCTCCGGGGCGGGTTCCCGGAACCCCTGGGACGATCCGATCGCCGCCGACCGGCCTGGTTCGGATCCTACATCGCCACGATCCTCCGAAGGGAGGTTCGGGATCTCGCTCGGATCGAGGGGACCGCGGAACTGCCGCGACTGCTCGATCTCCTTGCGTCCCGCTCCGCCGGCCTGCTCAATTTCGCCGACATCTCGCGCAACGCGTCGATTCCCCAGACGACTCTCAAGCGCTACATCGCACTGCTCGAGCAGACGTTCCTCCTCTGGCGGCTGCCCGCCTGGGCGAAGAACCCGGGCAAGCGCCTGGTCAAGTCGCCGAAGCTGATGTTCGTGGACACCGGCCTGCTCGCACATCTGTCGGGCTGGACCTCCACCCGACTGGCCGGTCACCCCGAGGCAGTCGGACCACTTCTCGAGAACTTCGTGGCGACAGAACTCCGGAAGCAGGCCGGATGGAGCGAGGTCACCTGCCGGTTCTCCCACTTCCGGACGTCCCACGGTCGCGAAGTCGACCTGGTGCTCGAAGATCGGGACGGGAGAGTCGTGGGCATCGAAGTGAAGGCCCGGGCCTCTCTGAACCAGCGCGACTTCGCGGGCCTGCACGCCCTGGCGGAGGCCTGCGACGACAGCTTCCACCGTGGAATCGTGCTGTACACGGGGACGGAACGCCTGGCGTTCGGGTCACGGATGCACGCCCTGCCGATGGGCGCACTCTGGGAATAGCCCGGGCCGGGTCGGGCTACTTCCCGCCGCCCGAGGTCTTCTCGATCTTCTCCGGCGGCTTCTTCTCGAGCACCCGGGCCTCCAGGGTGATCTTCTCGCCGTCGCGGGCCACGCCGAGGGTCTTCGGGTGTCCGCGGACCGCGCGGATCGCGGCCAGGAGGGCGTCGCCGGTCTCCGCGGCCTCGCCGTCCACCGCGAGGATCCGGTCGCCGGGGCGCGCGTCGAAGAGCGCGTGCGCCGGCATGACTCCGCGCACCGTCACGCCGTCCGCGCGGATCGCCACCGAGATGCCGGGCAGGGCCCAGGGCACGAACTCCTCCAGCGCCACGCGGAGCGTCTTCTCCCCTTCCCCGCGCCGCACCATGACCGCGAACTCCCGGTCCACCGGCATCCGGCGGAGGATCCAGGAGAAACCCCAGACGTCGTGGACCGGGGCTTCATCGATCGCGAGAACCACGTCCCCCACCTCGAAGCCCGCCCGCGACGCCGGCGTGTCCGGCAGGACGTCCTTCACCTCGAGGCCCTGGCGGAGGACGTTGACACCCATGCGCCCGGATCGGACGCGGCCGTGGGCCTCGATCTCACGGATCGCGAAGGCGAGGTCCGCCGCGGGGATCGCGTACGCGGGACCGGCCGTGCCCGGGAAACCCCGGATGACGCCGCCGCGCCCCTTCGTCCCCATGGAGAAGGAACCGACGACGCGCGGCTGGGCCGTCACCGCCATGCCGATCACGCGGCCCTTCACGTCGAGGAAGGGGCCGCCGGTGTCGCCGGGGTTCTGACGGGAGTTGATCGTGAGGTAGTTGTCGAAGCGGTCGAAGGGCAGGCCGGAGACGCGGGCGTCGGTCACGAGGCCGAAGGAGGTGTTCCTCGAGACGCCGTAGGAGTAGCCGAGGAAGAGCGTCAGGGAGCCGAACGCCGGGGCCGGATCCTCGAGGAGGACGAGAGGCGTCACGTTCTCCACCGGCTCGATCGAAACGACCGCGACGTTGAAGAAGGTGCTGGTGCCGAGCACCACGCCCTGGCGCGTCACGCCGTCCGGGAACTCCACGCGGGCCTCGGTGGCTCCGTCCGCGAGGCGGTGCGTCGTGACGACGAGGCCTTTCCGGTCGATGAGGAAGCCCGTGCCGACGCGGCTCCCCGTCGAGAGGAACTCGACGTCCTTCGCCATCCCCTCGGGCAGGCGCAGTTCCCGCTCCACGCTCACTTTGAGGACGGCCGGGGACGCGCGACCGGCGAGGTCGCGGATCTCCCCGTCGAGGCGTTCGAGGACGCTCTCCTGCGCATGGAGGACGGCGGCGACTCCGAAGAGGAAGAGGGCGAAGATGGTC
>JBDLIY010000543.1:0-2766 GCA_039714635.1 Planctomycetota bacterium | reverse complement strand
GGCATCGAGGCGGGCCACGCCCGGACCCTCGTGCGTCCGGTCGAGCCAGGCGAGCAACGTTCGGCCGGCCGCCGGCGCTTCCCCGGCCCGGGCGGCGCGGACGAAACGACGGAAGTACGCCGGCTCCGACTCGCGCCGCGCCTCCCGCCACGCCGCCAGGCTGCCGAGGAACGGACGGCGGAACGCGAGGATCAGCCCCGGCATCGCCAGGAGCACCAGGAGCCACCACCGCGACCCGCCGGTCTCCTCCTCTTCCGCCGCCACGACGGCCGCCGCCGGCCCCGGTGCGATCGACAGCGTGCGACCGGGCAGGACCTCCCGCCGGACCTCCTTCTTCGCGAGGTCGTACCAGACCACGGCGACGTCCGGGAACGTCACCGCGCCGGCCCGCTCGAAGACGAACGTCACGGTGTCGCTCCGCGTGCCGGTCAGGGCGCCGCGGTTCGTCCGGTCGTCCACCTCCGGCGAGGCGGGGTAGACGCCGACGCCGGGGATCGCGCCGGTGTCGAGCGGCGGGAACGCCATGCCCGAGACGTCGTCGGCCTCGACGATGACGGTCCGCCGGATCGCGTCGCCGACGCGGAGTCCGGCCTCCCCGGACTCGGGACCCCACGCCTGCTTCGCCGTGAGCCGGGTCGTGGCCACGAGGTCGCGGACGCCCTGCGCCCCGGGCGGCCAGGACGCGCGGAAGGAGACGGACGGCGCGGCGTGCTCCTCTTCGGACTCCCCGGCCCCCCACCGGCGAATCGAGACGTGGAGCGGCAGGGCCGGAACCGTGAAGTCGCCGTCCCGACGGGGATAGAGGGAGAGCTCGTAGCGCTGCCCCGAGTACGCGTCGCCGTCGATCGTCTCGTTCAGCCGGATGCCCTGGGACGAGGTGCGAAGGACGGTGGCCCCCGGCACCTCGAACGGCGGGAGATCCCGGACCTGCGCCCAGCCGTCCTTCGCCAGCACGTCCACGCGGAGCACGACGCGCTGGCCGACGACGAGGTCCGCCTCCGGCGCGACGGAGGTCCGGAGGACCACCTCCGGCGTCCCGGCCCGGGCCGTCAGCGCCGGGAGGAGCAGGGCGGCGAGAAGGAAGGCGACTCTCATTCCGCCTCCTTCGCCGCCTCGTAGGCGAAGCGGAGCCGGAGGAAGTCCGACGGTTTCGTCCGGACCCGCCGCAGCCAGAGCGCCCGGATCTCCTCCTCGCTCGGCGGACCGCCCTCGTCCGTCTCCTCCCCGCCCTCGTCGCCGGATCCCGGCGGGCGGTCGTCGTAGCGGATCTCGTCCGCCCCGAGCTTCCCGCCCGTCCCCTCGCCGCCCTTCCCCCGCAGCCGCTCGGCGGTGGCACGGGCGATGGCGAGGTTCACCTCCGCGTCCTCCCGGCCGGGTTCGAGCGCGAGGGCCCGCTCGTAACGGGCGATCGCCGCCTCGTACTTCCCCAACATCGAGAGGGCGTTGCCGTGGCCGTAGGCGGCGTCCGCCGTGTCGAAGCCCGTCCATATCTCCGCCGCCCCCTCGAAATCTCCCGCGCGGTAGAGCGCGGCCGCGCGCCAGAGCGGGTCGTCGAAACGCTCCGCGGCCTCGGCGAAGCGCTCCGCCTCGAAGAGGAGCATGCCCTGCCGGTCCTTCGTCAGAAGCGGGCTGTCGGCGCCGCAGGCCGCGAGGGTGAGCGCCGACAGGAGGATCGCGATCGACGCTCTCATGCGATCACCCAGCCCCGGCGGGCCCAGAAGAGAAGGAAGAGCGCGACCAGCGGCAGCAGAGTCCGGCCGGCGTCCCGCCAACTCGCGGACGACTCCGCGGCCACCGCGGACCGGATGTCCGACTCGGCGCGCCGGGCGATCCGCTCCACGTCCGCGACGTCCGCGGTCAGCCGCGTGACCCCCGCGTCGAGCGCGTCGGCCGCCGCCGCCAGGCCCGGGTCCACGTCGGCGGAAGGCGCGTTCATCGCGAGGAACTGCACGGGGGGCCGGGTCTCGAGTCCGCTCACCGCCTCGGCCTGGCCGGGCGCGACGGCGTCGGCCAGGACGACGACGGACCCGGGCCTCCCGGACCCGCGGATCGCTTCCGCCGCCCGCTCCAGCGCCGCGGCGAACGCGTCCCCCTCCCGCGGCATCGTGTCCGGGGAGATGTCCTCGACCATCGTCGTGATCGCGTCCGTCTCCCGGGTCAGCGGCATCACGACGTGGGCGGTGCCGGCGTAGACGATCAGGCCGGCGGCGCCGCCCTCCCGCCGCGCGAGGAGATCGGAGAGCTTGTGCTTCGCGCGCGTCAAACGGTCCGGCGCCACGTCGGTCGCGAGCATGGACGGTGAGACCTCCAGGAGCACGAACAGGCCCGCGGTGTCGTCGGCGAACGGCGACGGCTCCCGCTCCCAGGACGGCCCGGCGAGGGCCAGGATCCCGAGGAGGAACGGAACCGGAAGCAGGTGGACCGGCCGCAGCCGCCGACGTGTTCCGGGAGAGACGACGAGCGCCCGGAGAAGGTGAGGGGCGATGACGCCGGACCACGCCCGCGTCCGGTCGGCGCGGCGGAGGATCCCCCAGAAGACGAACCCCGCGGGGAGGAGCGCCAGCAGCCATGCGGGACGGAGGAAGTGGAAGCTCTCGATCACGATCGCCTCCATCCCGCGAGGCCCGCCGGGACGTGCAGGCCGAGCCCGATCAGGAGCGCCAGGCCGAACGGCCACGTCCAGAGGTCCCGGCGGGGTCGGTGGCTCACGGTCTCGATCTTTCTCGTCTCGATCCGGTCGAGTTCGACGTAGATGCCGGCGAGCTC
>JBDLIY010000542.1:0-2771 GCA_039714635.1 Planctomycetota bacterium | reverse complement strand
ATCGCCTGCGTCGTCTTCCGCCCCGCGGCCCTGCTCCTCCGGTGGCTCGGCCGCGTCTCCCGCGCGATTCCCGCGACGAGGTCGCCGGAGGACGCGATCCTCTCCCGGGAGCGCCTGGGAGAACTCGTCCACGACGTCGCGGAGGACGGCGTGCTGACGAAGGAGCAGCGGCGCATGGTCCGCAACGTGATGCGCGTCTCGTCGATCCCCGTCCGGGACGCGATGGTGCCGGTGGAGCGGGTCGCCGCGGTCCGGGCGGACTTCACGCGGGAGGATCTCCTTCGCGCATCCGCCCGGGAGCAGCGTTCCCGGATCCCCGTCGAGGAGCCGGGAACCGGCCGTTTCGTCGGCTTCGTCCACGTGCTGGACCTCGTCTACTCGCCCGGCACGCCGCCGGCCGACCTCGTGCGGGAAGCCCCGGAGTTCGGCGCGGACGTGACGGTGCGGGAGGCCCTCCACTCCCTGCGCCGCCGCCGGCAGACGATGGGCTTCGTCACGGACGGGGACGGCGCCACGCGGGGCATCGTGACGATGAAGGACCTCGTGGAGGAGGTCTCGGGCGAGCTTCCGGCATTCTGACGGGCCCCGAATCAACATGACGTGCGGGTGACCCGCCCTCCATAATGTCGCTCCCCGATGGAGGGGCCTGACCCATGAAAGATCCAAAGAACATCCTGATCCTGGTGCTGCTGGCCGCGGGGGCGTTCCTCCTCGGCCACGCACTTTCCCGGGACACGGCGCACGGGCAGGGCTACCCGGGCGGGACCGCGGACTCGAACGGCCGGATGATCGCGGTCACCGGGACCGTGGGCTCCGGGGTGAGTGTGCTGTACGTCATCGACACCGAGACCGGAAACCTGGCCGTCTACCAGTGCAAGGGCGGGAAATCGATTGCGCTGGTCGCCGCACGCAACATAGAATGGGACCTCAAGATACAGGCGTTTCACGATGAGAGCCTGTATGCTCCCAAGGACCTGAAGAAGCTGGTCTTCGACCAGGAAGATTCAGGTGGCGCGGAAGGAACGAGACCGGGATTGCCCGGTCCCGACAAGGGCAGCGGCTCCTCGCCTGACAAAGAGGTAGAGGAGAAGTAGGAGGATAGATGCCGAAGAGCGGCGAGTTCTACACGTTCGATGAGGTCATCAAGCAGCTGAACATCGACGAGTCGCGCCTGAAGCGCCTCGTCAGCGAGGGTGAAATCCGCGCCTTCCGCGAAGGCGACGAGATGAAGTTCAAGAAGGCGGACATCGACACCCTCGACGTGGTTGCGACCGAGGAAGGCGAGACCCGCGAGATCGACCTGGCCGCGGGTGGCGCCGAGGCGTCCGAGACACTCACGGACGACCTCATCTTCGACGAGGGCGACGAGCTCGACCTCTCCTCCGACGACGCCGGCATGGCGACGGCGGAGATCTCCTCCCAGGACACCTTCGTCGACGAAGGCAGCGACCCGATCGGGATGTCGACCGAGCCGCTGGACTTCGCGGACGACGGCGGCTTCGAGGACGAGGAGCCGGAGGAATACGAGGACGAGGCGTTGGCGGCCCGTCCGTCGCGCGGTGCCCGTACGCGCCGCCAGGAGGAGCCGGCCTCCGCCGGTGACGCCCTCTGGTGCGTGGTCCTCGGCCTGGGCCTCATCTTCATGCTCTTCGCCGGCTTCGTCGTCTTCAGCGGCGCCTCGAAGGCGGGCATGAACAGCGTCAGCGAGATCCCGGTCAAGCTGTTCGCCAAGGATGACTACAACATCATCAAGGGCAAGGGCGCCGGCGAGTAAACGTCCGAGCCGGTCCTTTGATCGAAGGGGACGCCTCCCGCGGGTGGCGTCCCCTTTCGTGATTCCGGCCCATGGTCTCGGGCCCGTCGTTCCCGGGAGGTCGACTTGACGCTCACGGACGGTCAGCAGGAGTTCCTTCGCGAACTGGCCTGGGACGCGATCCGGTCCCGGCTGGCCGACCGCCCCTTCGCCGTCGAACTGCCGGCCGCGGGAATTCTCGCGGAGCCCGGCTCCGCGTTCGTGACCCTGAAGAAGGCGGGGCGACTCCGGGGCTGCGTCGGGATGATCTTCGACCGCTATCCGCTCGGGAGGGCCGTGCGCGAGGCGGCGCTCGCCGCGATGGACGACCCGCGGTTCCCGGCCCTCACCGCGGCCGAGGCGGAGGAGGTCGACCTGACCGTCTCCCACCTCGGGCCTTTCGTGACGGTGGAAGACCCGGCCGAGGTCGTCGCGGGCGAGCACGGCGTCTACGTGACGGACGGAACGCGCTCGGCCCTGCTGCTCCCCCAGGTCGCGGCGGAGCGGAACTGGGACACCGAGCGCCTGCTGACGGAGGTCTGCCGCAAGGCGGGCCTGGACGGCGCCCGCTGGCGCCAGCCGGGCCTGACGCTCGAAGTCTTCATGGGTTCGGAGTTTTGACGGCGGATACCGAGACAGGTTCTTTCATCCCATATCCCCGGAAGTCCCAACCGATTCTTGCGGTTTGGGATGGTCGTTCCTGTCTCGGTATGCGAAACCGGTCCCGCGCCGCCGGGTTAGACTAATCCCGATGCGAACTGCCCTGACCGCCCTCGTCCTGCTCGTCTTCGCCGCCCCGCCCGTCCTCGCGGAGGAGCGGGAAGACGCTCTCCAACTCAACGAGGAGGGCATCCGCCTCGTCGCCGCCGGGAAGTTCGAGGAGGCCATAAAGACCTTCACGAAGGCCCGCCGCCTCCAGCCCGCGGACGTGACGCTCAAACAGAACCTCGCCACCGCGCGCTCCCGCCACGCGGGCGCT
>JBDLIY010000541.1:0-2772 GCA_039714635.1 Planctomycetota bacterium | reverse complement strand
CGCCCCGAGGATCTCCTCCAGCCCGTCGAGCGTCGTCACGTTCTCCCCGTCGCGCTTGAAGCCGCCGATCCACTCGTCGCGCTCGGTGTGCTCCGCCAACCAGGTGTAGGGCGACGCGATCACCAGGAACCCGCCGGGCCGGACCCGCTCCTGAATCGAGGACAGAAACTTCGCCGGACTGTACAGCCGGTCGATCAGGTTGCCGGCGAAGACGAGGTCGTAGTCCGTGTAGAGCGGCTTCAGGTTGCAGGCGTCCGCCTGGAAGAACTCGACGCGCTCCACGAGGTCGTCGAGCGAGAGGTCCGCGAGCTTCCGCTCGTGGTAGGAGACCAGCTCCCCCTCGTCCGGCAGCACGTACTGGATGTAGCCCTTCTTCACCATGTCGTCGGCGATGCGGATGAACCGGGCCGAGAAGTCGAGCCCCGTCACGTGGCCGAACTCCCGCGCCAGCTCGAACGTCGTCCGGCCGACCGCGCAGCCGAGGTCGAGCGCCCGCTCCCGGCCGCCGCCGGCCGTGGCTTCGAGGCAGATCCGCGCGCACTCCGCCGGGAAGTTCGGGACGTCGAGGTGATCGTCGCCCCAGTGGAACTCGCAGTACTGCGCGACCAGGTCGTCGGTCTCGTAGACGTCGCGCCGCACCTTCACCGGCGCCTCCGTCTCGAGGTAGCGGAAGCCGGCGTGCTGGTAGAAGTGCCGGCGGAACGCGTACCGCGCGTCCGCGATGGCCTCGTTCCCCGTCGAGATCCACGAACCACCCTTGAACAGGTTGTGCCGCATGTCGAACGTCGGCGTGGAGAAGTCGTCGTAGAGCGGGTGGACCCGGAAGCCCGGGAAGCCCGTGATCGGCGTCTCCGTCCACTGCCAGACGTTCCCGACGACGTCGTAGAACCCGCCCGCCTCGAACCGGTCGACGGGGCACGGCGAGGCGAAGTGCTCGAGGTTGACGTTGCCCGGCGCGACCTCCCACCCGTCGACGTCCGGCACGCCCGCGACGCCGTGCAGCCGGGTCCACTCCTCCTCCGTCGGCAGCCGGAGCGTCCGCCCTTCCTTCTCCGACTTCCAGGCGCAGAACGCGCGCGCCTCGAGGCAGTTGACCTCCACCGGCCAGTTCCACGGCATCGGGATCTCCTCGAGCATCAGCCGGAGACGCCAGTCGTCGCCATCGCGGATCCAGAAGCGCGGGGCGTCCGCCTGCTGGAACTCCAGCCAGGCCCACCCTTCCTCGTCCCAGTGCCGCTCGTCGGCGTAGCCGCCGTCGTCGACGAACGCGCGGAACTCGCCGTTGGAGACGAGGAATCGGCTCGCCCGGAACCCGGGCACCTCCTGCTCCAGCCGGCCGTACTCGTTGTCCCAGCCGTAGAACCGGTCGTCGTACTCCTTGCCGAGCACGACGCGCCCGCCGGCGACGTCGAGCAGCGAGTTCTCCGGCGCCTCGCCGGCCTCGTCGCAGATCTTCCAGAACGGGTCGGGCTTCACGCATTCGAGCGGAAGCTGGCGGATGAGGACGGAGGATGTCTCCAGGTGGATCCGCTCGTGCTCGATCCCCATGAGGATCGCCCAGAACGGCGAGTCCCAGCCGATCGGCATCGTGAGGGGCAGGGTCGAGATCACCTCGTCGACGACCTCCCGCACGCGGTCGCGGTACTTCATCGCGTCGGCGACCGTCGGCCAGTCGTAGTGTTCTTCGTTCAGGTCGTCCCAGCTCATCTCGTCGACGCCGACGGCGAAGATGGACTCGAGCGCGGGGTCGATCCGTTTCGAGATCGTGCGGGCGAGCACGAGCTTGTTGATGAAGAACGTCGCCGTGTGCCCGAGGTAGAAGATCAGCGGGTGCCGCAGCGGGTCGGCGCGTCGGTAGAAGGCGTCGTCGTCCGCGAGCGTCTCGAAGAGCCGCTCGTCGATGTCGCAGGTCGCGTGGAAGTACGCCCGGATCTCCTCGCGCTTGGCCTCCGGGTCGCCGGCCACGAGGTCGATGGTCTTCATGCCCGGATGGTACTCATAGACATCGACCGCCCGAAGCTCCGCTCCTGAAACCGCTTGGACGCGCCGGGTGCGGGTTCCGGATCCGCACCGCGGGCTTCAGCCGGACGGCCCTTCGGCGGCCAGGTCCCGCCGGGCGAGGTAGTCGCGGATCAGACGCCGGATCTGGGCCGGCGTTACTTCGGCCGCCGTCGCGATCTGCTCCATGCGCGCGTCGTCGATCCGCTCGGGGGCACTCCGTTCTGCCTCCGTCATCGAGTCCAGGACGACGTGCGTTCCGTGGATCTGCTTCTCCAGTTCGTCGAGGTTCCACGGTTTTCGAGACCGGAGGTGGGCCGGCATCATCTCGAGGGCGAACCGAAGCTGATTTCGTGCGATGAGCCGGGCGAAGAGCTCATGCATCTTCGTCAGGGTCGTCGGCGTGCTGACGCAACCCTTCTCGAACGGGGCGAGGACCGCTTGGAGCTCGATCCCCAGGCGCTCCCCGACCAGGAGTCGCACGGCCGAAGTCGGTGTCACCCTCCGGACGTCCCGGCCGTCTTCGTAGAACGACATCCATTGCACGGGGATCCCCGTGGCCGGCCCGAGGACCAGCAGCGCCGCGTCCCGGAGCGGCCATCGGAGGCCGGTGATGACGAATCCGGTCAGCGGAATCCGGGCCGCCGCGTCGTGAACGGTGGGGATCGCGTCCATCGCCACGTCGGCGGGCAGGGCGAGCAGCCTCTCCTCGGCCGGCCTCTCGTCGGCTTCCACGAGGGGGCTTCCGTGGACCGGAGAGCCGCTCTCCCGCAT
>JBDLIY010000540.1:0-2777 GCA_039714635.1 Planctomycetota bacterium | reverse complement strand
CCCGAGGCCGAGGTCCCCGAGACGGAGACGGCCGAGGTGAAGACCCCGCCGGTGCAGCCGTCCGGCATCACCTGGGGCACGGGCCGCCGCAAGAGCAGTGTGGCCCGCGTCCGCGTGAAGACGGGCACCGGCCGCATCCTCGTGAACGGCCGTGAGTACAAGGAGTTCTTCCCGAGTCTCCAGTACCAGGTCATGGTCGAGGCTCCGCTGAAGGCGACCGGCACGGAGAGCCGCGTAGACGTGATGGCGAACCTCTCCGGCGGCGGGCTGACCGGCCAGGCCGGCGCCCTCTCGCTCGGCATCGCCCGCGCGCTGATCAAGATGGACTCGAGCACGGAGGAGTCGCTGCGCGACAAGAGCCTCCTCACCCGCGACGCCCGCATGAAGGAGCGCAAGAAGTACGGCCTCCACGGTGCGCGCCGCGGCGTCCAGTTCAGCAAGCGCTAGTTTCCGCGACGAGGCGACGGAAGGCGGGCGGGCCCGATGGGGCGCGCCCGCCTTCCTCTATTTCCCGCGAGTACCGAGACAGGTTCTTTCATCCAAGACCGTCAGAACCGGTTGTGGATTCCGGGGAAATGGGATGAAAGAACCTGTCTCGGTATCAGAATGCGTATCCCACCGCCAGGTGGAGCGCCCAGCCGTCCTCGTCGTCCCTCCGGTCCGGGTTCCAGCCGTAGTCCAGGCGGATCGGGCCCAGCGGGGTCCGGATGCGCAGGCCGGTGCCGACGGCGAACCGGTAGTCGCGGAGCAGCGGGTCGTCGTGGAAACGGACGATGTTCCCCGCGTCGAAGAACAGGGCCGTCTCCAGGGCGCCCCAGACCGGGATCCGGAGCTCCACGTTCCCCAGGCTGTAGAACTCGCCGCCGGACGCCGCCTCCGTCGTCCGGAGCGTTCCGTCGCTGCGGCGCTTCGTCGCCCGGGGGCCGAGGTCGTCCTGCTCGAAGGACCGCACGGTCTGTGAGCCACCGAGGTAGAAGCGCTCCTGGACGGGCATCGACTCCGTCGACGCGAGGGGGTACGTCCAGCCGGCCTCCGCGCGCCAGGCGAGGATCCAGCTCCCGAAGAGCCGCCGGTAACCCCGGGCGCCGGCCCGCGGTCTCAGGAAGTCCAGCTCGGAGCCGATCGCACCGCTCGCCCACTGGAGGCTGGTCGCCAGGTAGGAGCCCTTTCTCGGCTCCCACTTCGTCACGCGGGTGTCCGAGATCACGCCCACGGTGAGGGATGAGACGGTCGTCACGTTCGTGAACTCGCGGGGCAACTCGCCGGACACCTCGTAGACGTCGGTCTTCGTGAAGGTCCAGCGGGTGAAAATCTCGTGCTTCCGGTCGAACTTCTTCGAGAGGCCGGCGAGGAAGCCCAGGCGGGTGTACTCGAAGGTCGGTCGCTCCTCGCGCTCGGCGGAGGCCTCGGCGGTGCCGCGGATGCGCGGGTTGAGGAGCCACGGATTCTCCGCCCGGACGAGGAAGCGCCGGTTCTTCTGCGATGCGCCCAGCTCCGTGGTGAGGTCGTACGCCGAGGCGAAGACGTTGAAGATCGTGTAGGAGACGGAGCCGCGGACGCCCTCCCAGGAGCCGTAGCCGATCGAGAAGTCGAGGCGGCGCAGGTCACCCTCCTCGATGCCGACGTCCATGTCGAGAGTGAGCTCCTCCTGCTTCCGTGCCACGTCCCGGTCGAGGTCCGTCTCATCCAGCTCGATCGACGCCTGGCGGAAGTAGCCGAGATCGAAGAGGTTCCGCTGGCTCTCCCGGATCGGGACGGTGCCGAAGAGAGAGCCCGGTGAGAACTCCAGCTCGCGCCGGATCACGTGGTCCTTCGTGCGCCGGTTGCCGTGGATGACGACGCTTCCGATCGTCACGACCGGTCCCGTGACGACGGTGACCTGCGCGTCCACCTCGATCCTGTTTCGCGTCATCCGCTCCTCCGACTCGACCTCCGCCGCGGCGAAGGGGTAGCCGTGCTCCGCGAGGTAGTCCGTCACGAGGCTCTGGATGCGGTAGGTGCTGAACGGAGTCCACGGCCGGCCGAGCAGGCGCTCGCTGGTTTCGCGGATCCCCTTCCGGAGGTGGGCGCCGGCGCCGGAGACCGTGATCCCCAGCGTCGTCAGCGTCGCGTGGGGGCCGTCTTCGACCTTGTAGCGGACGTCCAGCGTGATCTCCTCCGGCAGGTCCGTCCGCTCGGCGAGCTCCTCGAACGACGGGCGGGTGATCGGGTCGCTGACGCGGGCGTCCACGTACCCCTGCTGCCGGAGCCAGGCCGCCATGCGGCTCGCACCGGTCTCCAGGTTGTCGACGAGCAGAATCCGGGATCCGATTCCGAAGTACCAGGTCGTCGGAGCCTCGACGAAGGCCGCGAGGTCGTCGGGGTCCGCCACCTTCGAGCCGGTCACCGTCACGTCGCCGAGGAAGAACCTCGGCCCCTCCCGCACCACGAAGACCCACTCCTCGTCGTCCCAGTCCACGCGGGCGAGGGCGTAGCCCTGCGTCTGCAGGTGGACCTCCATCATGAACGCGGCGTCGTCGGCGTAGACGTCGCGGCGCGTCCGCCGGAGCTTCCGGAGTTCGCGCTTCGCCGCCTGCTCGAGATCGTCGGGGTCGACGCGCTCGGCCCCGACGATCCGGTAGGCTCTCTTTTCGTCGCGGGGCTCGCCTCCTTCGGCGAGGGCGGCGAGGGGAAATCCCGCGAGCAGGACGAGGACGAGGCCGAGCCGGATCATTTGAACGAGAGCCGGAACAGGAGGTCGAGGCCGTAGTTGAAGGAGTCCGTCTGGTCGCCCCGCA
>JBDLIY010000539.1:0-2801 GCA_039714635.1 Planctomycetota bacterium | reverse complement strand
AAGGCGATCCTCCACCTGGCGGAGCACGCCCGGGAACTCACCGGGGCGAAGCACCTGTGCGTCGCGGGCGGGGTCGGGCTGAACAGCGTCGCGAACGGGATCGTCCTGCGGTCGGGGCTGTTCGAGGACGTCTGGATCCAGCCGGCCGCGAACGACGCCGGCCTGGCGCTCGGCGCCGCGTACGACGTCTGGCACCGGACGTGGGGCAAGCCGCGGACGTTCGCGATGGAGCACGCCTTCTGGGGGCCGGGCTTCACGGACGAGGAGGCCCGCCACACTCTCGAGATCGCGAAGATCCCGTTCACGGAGCTCGACGACCCGGCGGAGTTCGCGGCGGAGCGGATCGCTTCCGACCGGATCGTGGGGTGGTTCCAGGGCCGGCTCGAGGCGGGGCCGCGGGCGCTGGGGAACCGCTCCATCCTCACGAACCCGAAGCGGGCCGAGATGAAGGACGTCGTCAACCGGTACGTGAAGCACCGGCAGGCGTTCCGGCCGTTCGCCCCGAGCGTGACCGAGGAGAGGGCCGGCGAGTTCTTCGACGTGGACCGGCCGGTGCCGTACATGCTCGTGATAGGGAACGTCCTGCGGTCGCGTCGTGACGACGTCGCGGCGATCACGCATGTCGACGGGACGGCGCGGCTCCAGACCGTCTCCGCTTCGGAGAACGGGCTCTACCACCGCCTGATTTCCGGGCTGGGAGAGAGGACGGGGACGCCGGTCGTGATGAACACCTCGTTCAACGTCCGCGGCGAGCCGATCGTCGCCACGCCGGGGGACGCGCTGCGGTGCTTCTTCTCGACGGGGATGGACGATCTGGTCCTCGGGCGGTATCACGTATCGAAGTGAGTGACCCGAAGTACATCCTGGGCGTCTCGGCCTTCTACCACGACAGCGCCGCGTGCCTTGTGCGCGACGGCGAGTTGCTCCACGCCGCGCAGGAGGAGCGCTTCACGCGGAAGAAGCACGACCCGGACTTCCCGAAGCACGCGATCGAGTGGTGCCTCGAGGCCGCGGGGATCGCCGCTTCCGACCTCGCCGCCGTCGCCTTCTACGACAAGCCGTTCGTCAAGTTCGAGCGGCTGCTCCAGACGTACATCGGCGTCGCGCCGCGGGGACTCGTCTCGTTTCTCAAGGCGATGCCGGTGTGGCTGAAGCAGAAGCTGTGGATGCCGGACATCATCCGCGAGGCGCTCGGCGGCTACGAGGGGCCGGTGCTGTTCGGGGAGCATCACGAGTCCCACGCCGCGAGCGCGTTCTACCCGTCGCCGTTTTCCTCGGCGGCGATCCTGACGATGGACGGCGTGGGGGAGTGGACGACGACGTCGATCTCCCGCGGGGAGGGGAACCGGATCGAGATCCTCGCGGACATCCGCTTCCCGCACTCGACGGGTCTCCTGTACTCCGCGTTCACGTACTACACCGGCTTCCGCGTGAACTCCGGGGAGTACAAGCTGATGGGGCTCGCGCCCTACGGGGAACCGAGGTACGTGGACCTCATCCGCGAGAAGCTCGTCGACCTCCGCGAGGACGGCTCGCTCCGCCTCGACATGCGGTACTTCGGCTACCTCGACGGCCTCACGATGACGAACCGCCGGTTCCACCGTCTCTTCGGCGGGCCGCCGCGCGCGCCGGAGTCGGAGGTGACGCAGCGCGAGATGGACATCGCCCGGTCGATCCAGGTCGTCACGGAAGAGATCATGCTGCGGCAGGCGGCGCGCGCGCACGAGCTGACGGGGGAGCGGAACCTGTGCCTGGCCGGCGGCGTGGCGCTGAACTGCGTCGGCAACGGGCGGATCCTCCGGGAGGGGCCGTTCGACGAGGTCTGGATCCAGCCCGCGGCGGGCGACGCGGGCGGAGCGCCGGGCGCCGCGCTGACGGCCTGGCACCGGTACTTCGAGCAGCCGCGGGAGAACGGGAGGAACGGCGACGCCCAGGCCGGCTCGTACCTGGGACCGGAGTACGGGGAGGAAGAGATCCGCGCCGTCCTCGACGCGCGCGGCGCGGTCTACCGCCGCCTCGACGAAGAGGAACTCCTGCGCGAGACGGCCGGCCGTCTCGCCTCGGGCGAGGTCGTCGGCTGGTTCCAGGGGCGCATGGAGTTCGGCCCACGGGCCCTGGGGAACCGGAGCATCCTCGGCGACCCGCGATCCCCGGAGATGCAACAAAAGCTCAATCTCAAGATCAAGTACCGGGAGTCCTTCCGGCCCTTCGCGCCCAGCGCGCTGGAGGAGAAGGCGGGCGAGTGGTTCGACCTCGACCGGCCGAGCCCTTACATGCTGCTGGTGGCGCCGGTGAAGGAAGAGCGGCGCCGGGCGGTTTCCGAGGCCGGCGCGTCGGGCCTCGACCGGCTGCGCGTCGTCCGTTCCGAGATCCCGGCGGTCACGCACGTGGACGATTCCGCCCGGATCCAGACGGTGAACGGGGAGACGAATCCGCTCTACCACCGGCTGATCTCGGAGTTCGACCGGATCACGGGCTGTCCCCTCGTCGTGAACACGTCGTTCAACGTACGGGGCGAGCCGATCGTCTGCACGCCGGAGGACGCCTGGCTCTGCTTCACCCGGACGGAGATGGACCGGCTGGTGATCGGGCCCTTCGTGCTCGACAAGGCCGATCAGCCGCCGCCGGGGGACGACCTGGAGATCGGCGGACCCATGGGGCTGGACTGATGAAATGCTCGAGGAAGGACCTGCGCGTCTTCGGGATCGCGATGGCGGTCGTCCTCTCCGGGATCGCGATCTGGCAGCTCGCCGTGTCGCGTTCGACGGCGGCCTTCGTCCTGTTCGGTGCGGCCGCTCTCT
>JBDLIY010000538.1:0-2813 GCA_039714635.1 Planctomycetota bacterium | reverse complement strand
GGCGAGCTGCTTCTGGGCGCGGATGAGGGCGCCGAGGGCGGTCGAGTTGACGAAGCCGAGGTCCGCCATGTCGAGGACGACGAGGAACTGCCCCGCGTCCACGGCCGTGGCGATCGACCCCTCGAAGTAGTCGACCTCGGTGGTGTCGAAGTCGCCGGAGAGAGTGAGAACCAGGATGTTGTCTTCTACGTTGTGCCGGATTTCCATTTTCTTCTCTTCCTGGCGTCAGCCTTCCACCACCTTCACCACGATCAGGGTCAGGTCGTCCTCGAACTGGTCCGACTCCGCGAACTCCCGGACGTCCCGGACGACGGAGTCGACGATCTCCCGCGCGGAGCGGGTGCGCCTGGCCTCGATGACGCGGCGAAGCCGGTCCATGCCGAACTGCTCGCCGCCGTTCCGGGCTTCCGGAATGCCGTCGGTGAACAGGAGGAGGATGTCTCCCTCCGCGAGGGTCACGGGCTCCGAGACCTTGTACTCGTAGTCCCGCAGGATCCCCAGGCCCATGCCCGGCCCGGACAGCTCCTCGAACTCCGACAACGCCGCCCGGTACAGGAGCGGCTCATTGTGGCCGGCGCGGACGTAGCGCACGAGGTTCTCGCGGGGGTCGAGGTCGCCGTAGAACAGCGTCATGAAACTGCCGGTCCCCATGTCGCGCTCGAGCGAGTTGTTCAGTTCGCCGAAGACGTCGGCGAGGTCGGGCTGGCTCGACACGAGGGCGCGGAGCAGTGCACGGGCCGTCGCCATGAAGAGGGCGGCGCCGATGCCGTGGCCGGAGACGTCGCCGACGACGAGGCCGACGTGGCCGTTCGGGGTGCGGATGTAGTCGAAGTAGTCTCCGCCGGTCTCGTCCGCGGGGAGGGACATCCCGTAGATGTCGTGCTTCGGCAGGCTCAGGCCGCCCACCGGCAGGAGTCGCCGCTGGATGTCCCGGGCGATCTGGAGACTCTGCGCCAGCTTCTGCCGTTCGAGGGCCTCGCTGACGAGGCGGGCGTTCTCGATGGCGATGGCGAGCTGGTAGGAGAGCGCCTTGAACAGCATGAGGTCGGACTCGCGGAACTCCTCGCGGGAGGTGGCCTTGCTGTCGACGTAGAGGAGGCCGATCGTCTTGTCCTTCACGCGGAGGGGCACGCACATGACGGTCAGGAGGCGGAGGTCGAGGATCGACTGCCCGAGCGACGCGCTGGCCTCGCTGGCCGCGTCCATCATCGTGACTTCGCGGCCCTCCTTCAGGACCTTCTCCGGCACGGTGTGGCTGTAGAGGAGCCCGTCGGTGGGGATGTCGCGCCCCACGGAGTCCCGGGCCACCTCGACCCGGAGCTCCTCCTCGTCGTCGAAGAGCATCAGGATGCCGCGCTCGGCGCCGGTGATCCCCAGGGTCTTGTCCACGACGGAGCGGAAGAGTTCCGCGAGCTCCGCGGTGAAGTTCACCTCGGCGATCGTGTCCAGGAGGATGTCGACGTTCCGCTGGTCCTTCGACGCATCCCCCGTCAGAAAGCCCGCGAACGTATCGCCCGGACGTCGTCCCCCGCCGGTGCTCATCGTTCCATCCCCCCCCGGAACTTCGTGATCGTCACCGCCGTTCCGCCCTCCTCCGCCTCCTGGACGATCACGTCGTCCGAGAAGCACGAGATGAGGAACAGCCCCCGACCGCGGTCCTCGAAGTGATCCGGCGGCCCCTTGCCCTCGAAATCGAAGTCCGCCTGCGTGATCGCACCTTCTCCCTCGTCCCGGATCCGGAACTCCACGCGGTCCGGGTGAATCGTGAGGTCGACGGCGACTTCGTGCCACTCGCTGGGCGAGGCGTGCTCGAAGGAGTTGTTGACGAGCTCCGTGACGGCCAGGCCGAACTCCTCGATCCACTCCTCGTCGAAGCCCCGGGCCTTGAGCGACAGCGCGAGGAACTCGCGCAGGGGTCGCGTGAGGAACATGAGACTGGGCAGCCTCATCCCGATGGAGACCGGGGACGAATTCGGAGCTTCGTCGGTCATGATGGATCCAAAGGATACGGCCCGCGGACCGGGAGTGTCAATCGGCGCCGGGCTCCGGGACCTCGGCGGAAAGCAGCCGCTCCACGCTCTCCCGCTCGGGCAGGACGGCGCCCCGGGCCTCCATCGCGTCCAGGAGTCCTCTCGCCCGCATGAGCGCCTCCCGCGCCGCCCGGGGATCGTGGTCGAGGTGCAGAATGCCCCGCTCGAGGAGGACCCTCGCCAGTTCGGGACCGCTGGTGCCCGAGAGGAGCTCCTCCGCCTCCTCCAGCAACCGGGAGGCATCCTCCCGGTCGGCGCCGCCCCGGGCCCCGGCGAGCAGTCGGCAGGCCTGCGCCCGGCCCAGCAGGTCGCCGATCTCCCCGGACAGCTCGAGCCCCTGCTCCGCCGCCCGACCGACCGCCTCCGGCTCTCCCCGGACCGCGTGCTGCTCCGCCGCCTCGAGATGGAACGCGGCCCGGACGGCGGGATCGCGCCCCTCCATGGCCACCGCCTCGGCGAGCGTTTCCTCGGCCGGCCCGAACTCCCCCCGGCGCCGCAGGAAGCGCGCCCGCCCCGTCAGCGCGCTCTTCACGCCGGAAGCCTCCCCCGCGTCGCGAAGCAGATCGACCGCCTCCCGGTAGGCGGCGTCGGCCGCATCGACGTCGCCGGCGAGCGCCCGGGCCTCCGCGTAGTTCGACAGCGCATTTCCGATCCGGGCCCGGTCTCCGATCTCCCGGCGGATCCGCAGGGCCTCCTCGAACCGCTCGATGGCCAGGCCCACGTCGCCGCGCGTGAGGTTCACGACGCCCATGTTGTTCAGGACGGTGGCGAGGCCGCGACGGC
>JBDLIY010000537.1:0-2815 GCA_039714635.1 Planctomycetota bacterium | reverse complement strand
CGTCTGCGGCGACTTCGCGGAGCTGGGGACGGGCATCGTCTTCACGGTGCCGATCGACGACTTCCACGGCCCCACTCCGGAGTAGGCCGGCCGAGGGGCGCGATCACTCCTCCGGGCCGTTCGCGGAGCGCCCCGCGCCCGCCTCTCCCGTCTTCGTCAGCGCGAGCTTGAAGGCCACCGGACCGATCACCTGGTTCACGGTGATCACCGCCACGATCGTCGTCGCGAGCGCGGGCCCCCACTCCGGGAACCGGTTCGCCACGATGCCGGCCAACCCCAGGGAGACGCCCGCCTGCGTCAGGAACGAGAGGCCGCTCGTGGTCCGGAAGACGCGCGGGTCGCCGGCGATCCGGCCGCCGGTCCAGGCGCCCGCCCAGATGAGCGAGCCGCGGACGGCGACGATCAGGAGCGCCACGACCCAGGTCTCCTCCAGCGTCGTGATGTCGAGGGCGGCCCCGACGAGGGAGAAGAACACGACGTAGATCGGCAGGGAACTCCGCTCGATGCGCTCCATGAACGGAGTGCCGGCGCGGGAGAAGTTCGTCACGAAGAACCCGGCCGTCAGGCAGATCAGCATCGGCTCGAGGTGGAACGTCAGGCCCCAGGTGGTCTCGAGGAAGTGCGCGAACTGCCGCGACACGAACGTCACGAGGAAGCCGACCGCGAGGATGAACGGCGCGAGGTCGACCCCCACCTTCGTGATGTAGAGCGCGACGAAGAACCCGAGCAGCCCGCCGGCGACGACCGACCCCGCGATCTCCACGAACACCATCACCAGGAAGAAGAAGTCCAGGTCACCGCCCGGCGAGACGAGCGCCTGGCAGACGGAGACGACCGCCGCGAACACCATGATGACGAGGACGTCCATGAGGACGGTGACGCCGAGGACCATCTCCGTGAACGGCCCGCGGGCCCGGCACTCGGAGATGATCGCGATGGCGGAGGACGGGGAACGCGCGACGGCGAAGGTCCCGAGCAGCGCGCCCGCCGCGAGAACGACGATGAACGATTGACCTTCGAGGAACGGGAAGAGCGGCCGGGCGACGACGGTGAACGTCATCACGCCGGCGAAGACGAGGGTCGTCAGGAACAGCACCGTGAACAGGATGCTGCGCCGTCGCGCGCGCAGGGAAGCCAGGCGGAGTTCCCCCCCCGCCGCGAGGGCGATGAACGTCAGCGCGAGGTCGTCGATCAGCTTCAGGTCCGCCACGGTCTCCTCGCGCACGAAGTCGAGCACGTGCGGGCCGAAGAGGATGCCGACGAGGATGTAGCCCGTGATCTTCGGGAGCTTCAGTCGGGAGAGCAGGTCCCCGCCGAGGTAGGCGGCGAGGAGGAGGAAGCCGAACGAGAGCGTCGGCCGGGCCTCCTCGAAGACGACCTCGTCTCCGATCCCGAACAACGCCCCGCCCATGCAGAGAACGACCAGGCCGAGGGCGATCGCGCGCCTCACGACGCCCCTCCCGGACCGTTGCGCAACAGCAGGCGCGCCAGGGCGGGGCCGAACAGTTCGGAGAAGATCACTCCGAGGAGGACGGCCGTGACGACGACCTCGGCCAGCGGGAACGAGCTGACCTGGTAGTAGCTCATCGCCATCGCGATGACCACGCCGCCCTGGGAGACGAGTCCGAGTCCGAGGAGCCGCGGCGGTCGCGGCCGCTCCCCGGAGATCGACACGGCGAGGGCGCCGCCGCCGACCTTCCCGGCGAGGCGGAGCGCGAAGTACAGCGCCGCGAGGGGCAGCGCCCACGCCGTGTCCATCTGCCAGATCGCGCCGGCCAGGACGAGGAACACCACGTAGAACGGCTTCTCGAGCCTGGCCAGCAGGTTGAGGATCCGCGTCTTCGGTCCCGGCTGGTTCGCGGCGACCACCCCCATCACCAGGTTCACGAAGAGCGGCGAGAGCTTGAGGTAGAGCGCCAGCCCGGAGGCGAACAGCACCATGCCGATGACGAACAGCAGCAACTCCTCCTCCCGGCAGCGGATCCGTGTCAGCAAATGGAGCAGGAACCCCGTCGCGACGCCGATCCCGACGGAGAGGACGAACCACTGGAGCGTCACGAGGGTCCCGGGCCCGATGAGCGGCGCGTGGTGCAGCAGGCAGATCGCCAGCCCGAAGACGGAGACGGCCACCGCCCCGTCGAGGCTGGAGACGTAGCGGAGGACCTGCATCGTGCGCGTGGCCCCGAGGGAGAGTTCGCGGCTGAGGATGGCGAGGGCGCTCTGGGCGGTGCAGGCCGCCGTCGTGGCGAGGACGAGGGAGGCGAGAAGCAGTTCCGGCCCCTCCACCCCGGATACGGCCCGGAGGAAGATGTACGCCGGGCCGAACACGACGACCATCGTCACGACGGCCTGCGTGACGGTCATGCGGAACCACGAGGCGGGGAACCGCCGGAGGAGCGGCACTTCCAGCGGGAGCCCGAGCATGAGCCCGATCAGGCCGAGGCCCAGGCTGAAGAGAGGGGTCAGGCTCCGGATCGTCGGCTCGTCGAGGAGGCCGATCATGTTCTCGCCGAGCGCGTAGCCGACGAAGATGTACTCGGTGCCGGTCAGGAAGAGGAGCCGCGCGCCGACGGGCAGACGGGTGAACGTCCGGCGGTAGCCGGCGAGGGCGACGACGACGAGGAGTGCGAGCCCGGCGACGATCTGGAGCACGGGGACCCAGTGAAACCGGATCTCAGCGCGGGGGCAAGGACCGCCGCGAAGGAGAGGTCACCGGCGGCGGCCGCCCGGCCGCGAGCCCGCCGACCACTTCGCGGGGATGGTCCCCTTCTCCCACTCCTCGTAGAGCTTCCGCAGCCGACCGACGTCCTCCGGG
>JBDLIY010000536.1:0-2820 GCA_039714635.1 Planctomycetota bacterium | reverse complement strand
CTCGATGCCCTGATGCCGGTCGTCCGGCCCGGCTCGTCGGGGTGTCGTCGCCACTCACGACCCGTGAGCGCGGTACGGTTGCGGTTCCGCCGGGGTGCTGGCAGACTGTGCGGAGTCGCGTACTGAGGTGCTTCCTTCGTGCGATGGATCCTCGCCATCTGTCTGCTCGCGTGCTCCGGCTGCACCTATCTCGGTGACCGGGCGCTCGACCTGGTCGACCCCTACCGGATCTCGGTGGGGGCGGGTTCCACGGTGGGCGTGCGGGCCTGCAAGCTCGGGCTGATCGACACCGGCCTGATGGTCGGCGTCAAGCCGAACGCGGCGGCCCTGGGCTGGCGCTACGGGGAGCCGCGTTTCTTCAATCAGCAGGACACGACGTTCGACGCGGACCAGGCCGAGATCGTCAAGACGTCGAGCATCCGGCGCTACGACTACGCCACCGGCGACTACCGGAGCGCGACCGGCAGCGCCGCGATCCTGCCGGCGCTCTTCACGTGGACGGACACGACGCCAACGTCCTACGACTGGACGATCTCCGACGGGGACGACGACTACGACGACCTCAACTGGCTCTGGGAGCCGGGGTCGTTCAGCGATCAACGCTACTCCCAGGTCCACGCCTTCGACATCGAGCTGGACATCGGGCTGGGGGTCTACCTGGAGCTCGGCATCAGCCCCGGAGAGGTCGTGGACTTCTGGCTCGGCTGGCTCCTCATCGACATCGCCATGGACGACGGGCGGCTGGGAGGTGGGGATTGATCCGCCTCGCGCGAATCCTCGCCCTGGCGGCGGTCGTGATCGTCGGCTGCGTCACGCCGGACCCGGCGCCCCGGTTTACGCCGGCCTGGGAGAAGGTGGATACGACCGGGCCGGGCTGGGTCCGGACGCGCCGGGCTCTCCTGTGCGCCGATTGCCAGTTCAACAACCTCTACTCGAAGCCCCTTCCCGAGCGGAACCTCTCCGCCGAGTCCATGGCGGCGACGGCGATCCGGCCGCCGCAGCTCGATCTCTATTCCCCCGACGTCCTGCGGTGGATCCTCCGGAACGACGGGGCTGACGCGGACGTGATCCTGCACCTCGGCGACGCCGCGAACGTGGCGACGACCGGAGAGTTCGACCGGTTCCTGGAAGTAATGAAGAGCTCCGGGAAGCCGTGGTTCATGGCGCCCGGCAACCACGACTTCTTCTACTACGGAATCTACGCGCCCGAGAGCGAACGGCTGCTGGGGTCGGCCGCGTACCGGTCGGGGGTGTCGCTCCTCAAGGGACAGTTCATCCGCACCTACGTCGCGGCGATCCTCGGCCACGACGACGAAGGGTGCGCGGCGCTCGCCGCCGCGCTGGGGATCGAGCGACGGACCGGGGTGCCGCTTTCGGAGGTCGGGGATCGGCTCCCCCTCTCCTTCGAGTGGGAGGCGGCCGGCGACGGCATGGGCCTCCTCCACCGCATCTGCTGGAGGATCGACGAGGAGGTGCCCTGGCGGTCGTACATCCTCCAGGGCATCGACCTGGGGGGGCCGGAGGCCGGCCCGCTGAAGACGAAGGTCTACCTCCTCGATTCCTGCCAGTACTCCCGGCGGCCGGAGATGGTGCCGAACGCGTGGCGGTGCTACCCGATCGGGATGAACTGCGGCCTCACCGGGCAGATGCTCCCGGATCAGCTCCTCAAGCTGCGCGAGTGGCTCGAGGACCGGGACGATCGGGAGGGTGCGTCCCTGATGTGCCACCACCCGTTCGAGAACCTCGAGCCGCGGACGCGGACGAATCTCGGACACCTCTGGCGGGAGTATCACGTCGGTGTGCTGGTGACGGCCCACACGCACCAGGGGTACTTCGCGCACCACAATCTCGACTGCGAGGAGGACCGGATCGAGCTCAACATCGGCTCGACGACGGACTGGCCGATGGAGTGGCGGACGCTGCAGGCCTTCGCGAACGAGGAGGAGCGGCTCATCTACATCCACGCCGGCCGGAACACGCTCGTCGACGTCCTGGAGGAGCGGGGCGGCTTCTTCCTCCCCGGCTGGGAGATCCCGCCGGACGACGAGGACGACTACCGGAAGTACAAGCAGGGCGAGTCGGCGACAGGACTGCTGGCGACCTACTACCTCGGCCATCATTTCATGCCGTACTGGCTGTCCGCGCCCCATGTGGAGCCGGGACGGGCCGCGGTCTCGACGGAGACGCAGATCAAGGACACGCTCCTCTGGACGTACGCGCGCCTGATCCGGACGTTCCCGACCGACCCGGCGTCGGAGCCCTCCTGGCCCCGGGGCTGCGTGAGCGACACCGACGTCCTGGAGAAGCTCCAACGGGTCGTCGCGGATGGCGTCGACTTCGAGGAGAAGGTCGAGTGGCTCGTGCAACTCGAAGCGTTCGAGCGGAGCCGTCGCACGCACGACCGGTCGACCGGAGAGTCGACGGACCACCTCCGCGAGCGCTACAAGATCAGCCAGGCCGCCTGGGCCTCCCGCTTCATGAAGGAAAAGGGCCGCCGGCTGCGCGTGGAGGACGAGAAGATCCGCGTGAACTGGGACCGGACCATCGGCCGGTAGGGCCGCCGCGGGGGGACATCCGCCACTCTCTCTGCTAACCTCCCGTCCGTGAGTCCCGATCTCTCCGTCGTCATCGCCTGCTACAACGAGAGCGACGCCCTGCCGCATCTCCTGCCGCGCATCGAGACGCTCGAGGCGGCGGCCGCGGGGCGGGAAGTCTCGCTCGAGATCCTCTTCGTCGACGACGGCTCCACCGACGGCACGCGGGAGGCCCTCCGGGACGCCTGCGCCGGACGCGAGGATCGCCGCCTGATGGTCCACGTGA
>JBDLIY010000535.1:0-2832 GCA_039714635.1 Planctomycetota bacterium | reverse complement strand
CCGGGCGCAAAGCCTGTGCCCCAGGATCCAGGCGGGAGGGGGGAGGGGTTCCGTTGCACGGTCGCTACTGTACGGCGGAAAGAGGGTGCAGAGGCGCCACGGTGGTCAGTTCTCGTAGTCGATGCGGCAGCCGCAACCGTCCCACATGCGGTCGTACTCCTCGCGGCGCCGTTCGAGGAAGGCCCGCGCCTCGTCCTCGTCGGCCAGAGGGCGAAGGGCCCAGCGATCGGCCTCGGCCTGCTCCAGGGCCGCGAGCCGGCCCCCGAGACGAAGGAGCGTCGGCCCGCCGGGGAAGCTCACGCCGTCGATCGTGACGACCTCCGCCGCGTCCGTCAGGGAGGCGCCTTCGGCCGGCGTGATCCAGGCGACGTCCCCCTCGTCCGGCAGGCGATGGACTCCCGCTTCGGCCATCACGCGTCCCCGCGGGGACGTGATCGCGGATGCGACCGGCCATCCCGGCCGGACGCGACGATCCCGAGCTTCCGGATCTTCCGGAACAGCGTCGTCTTGTGGATGCCCAGCGCCTCCGCCGTCGCGAGCCGGTTCCCGCCGTGCTCCGCCAGCGTCCGGATGATCTGGTCCCTCTCCGCCTCCTCGAGGGCCGTCCGGGGGACGTTCTCCCCGGATCCGTTCTCGGGCGGCGAATCGAGCGGCAGGTGCTCGGGCCGGATCAGGCCGGCCGGGCACAGGACGAAGCCGTGCTCGACCAGGTTCTCCAGCTCCCGCACGTTGCCGGGGTAGGAGTGCGCCATCAGCCGGCGCATCGCCTCCGGAGAGACTCCGGTGACGGGCTTGTCCTTCCGCGCCACCAGCATCGAAATGAAGTGGTCGACGAGGAGGGGGATGTCCTCGACGCGCTCCCGGAGCGGCGGGATCGAGAGGCCGATCACGTTGATCCGGTAGTAGAGGTCCTGGCGGAACTCGCCGCTCTCCACGAGTTCCTCGAGGTCGCGGTTCGTCGCCGCGATGACCCGGACATCCGCCTGGAGCGTCCGGTCTCCGCCCAGCGGCTCGTACGTCCGGTCCTGCAGGAAGCGGAGAAGCTTCACCTGCAGGCTCTTGGGCAGGTCGCCGATCTCATCGAGGAGGAGCGTCCCCCCCTCGGCCTGGGCGATGCGGCCCGGTTTGTCCCGGGTCGCCCCGGTGAACGCCCCCTTGACGTAGCCGAAGAGCTCCGCCTCGATGAGCGTGTCCGGGAGCGCGCAGCTGTTGACGGCGACGAACGGGGCGTCCGCCCGCTCGCTGCGCCGGTGCAGGGCACGGGCGACGAGTTCCTTGCCGGTCCCCGTCTCGCCCGAGACCAGCACCGTGGTCCCCCCGGCGGCCAGGATGTCGAGCTTCGCGAAGAGCTCCCGCATCTTCGGGCTCTTCCCCACGATGTCGTCGACGCTGTAGCTCTTCTCGACGGCCTTCTGGAGCTTCCGGACGAGGCGGAGGTCCCGGAACGTCTCGACCCCTCCGATGACCTTCCCGTCCGCGTCGCGAAGGAGCGCGGTCGACACGCTCACCGGGATCTCCTCGTCGTCCCGGTTCCGGATCGTCACGTCGAGGCCCACGACCGGGTCGCCCGTCTCCTGCGTATAGCGAAGCGCGCACGCCTCGTGGCAGATATTGGCCCGGAAGACCTCGCGACAGGGCCGGCCGGTCACCTCTTCCCGGGAGTAGCCGGTGATCTCCTCGGCCGCGCGGTTGAAACAGGCGATGCGACCCTCGAGGTCGACCGTGAACACACCGTCGGAGATGCTGGAGAGGATGGCCTGGAACCTCCGGGAGGAAAGCAGGTCCCCCACTCCCCCTTCGCGAGCTTGCGTCATTCTCTTCTCCCTTCGACGACCGTCCGGCCGTGCCGATACCCGTCGAGCCGCCGGTGGAACCGGGTGTTGGTCAGGTCGGAGGCGTCACAGGCTTCCTCCTGCACGGCGATCGCCCGCTCGAAGTCCCCGGTCTCCGCCAGCGCCGCGGCCAGCGTGTCGAGCCAGGCCGGGGTCCGGGCCTGGCGCAGGGCTCTCCGGGCACACCGCACCGCCCGTTTCCCGTCCCGCACCCGCGGATCCGGCGCCGTCGCCAGCACCCAGGCGAGATTGGACCAGGTGCCGCCACTCTCAGGGTCTCTCCGAAGGACGGCCTCGTAGTCCCGGATCGCCTGATCATACCGCCCGAGCGCCGTCCGGACGACCGCCCGGTTGTGGAGGTCGCCCGGGTGATCCGGCCGGAGGGTCAGCGCCTGCTCGATGTCGCGCTCGGCTTCCTCATGGCGTCCTTCGCGGACGTGGATTCCGGCGCGGACCGACCAGGCGGGGGCGAACCGGGGATCGAGAGCCAGGCATCGTCCCAGGCTCTCGAGGGACTCCGCGGTGCGGCCGGCGAGAAGCTCGGTCATGGCGTTTCCGAACGTCGTTTCCAGCTCCTCGTCCGGCTGCTTCCGCGTCTGTCCGGTTTGATCCATCTCGACCGAGGGCGGCCTACCGGCCGCCCGCCGGGAACGCCATCTCGTCGCAGCGCCAGCAGCCCTGCTCCGCGAGGTCCTGGTCCGGGTCGATGTCCTTGTCGCACAGCCATCCGTTGCCCTTGGCATCACGGAAGAACTTGAGGGGGCGGGCCGGGTGGTGCGTATCCGTCGAGGCAGGCTTCGTCTGGTCCGACATCTTTCTTCTCCTTGGTTCCGCCGGGCGTTTCTCACCCGGTCATCGGTTTCTGCCGAGGCTGGAAGCAAGGGGTGTGCCACGACTCTCCCCGCTGGAAACTCCGATGTACAGTTGCGCTGGCGCAGCGTTGCGCCACTGTGACGTCCGCACCACTGCAACCCTACCATCTCTCCTCGTTCCGGGGACA
>JBDLIY010000534.1:0-2844 GCA_039714635.1 Planctomycetota bacterium | reverse complement strand
ATCGAGACGGAGTTCGCCGACCAAAGCGCGCCGTTGTCCTTCGTCGCCCTCCTCCTTCTCTATGGATCGCAGGGCTTCTCCGCGGAGACGTTCGGCACGACGACGGTGTTCGTCCTCGGCGCCGCCGCGGTCGTCGCCACGGTCCTCGACTTCGTGGTGCCGGTCTGGGGCGCGAAGAAGTACGGGGCGTCCCGCACCGGGATCTGGTTCTCCGTGTTCGGGATGATCGCCGGCGCGATCTTCTTCCCGCCGTTCGGCATGATCCTCGGCTCCTTCGCGGGCGCCCTCGCCGGCGAGTTGATCGAGGGAAAGCGCGGCGGCGAGGCGAGCCGGGCCGCCTGGGGCGTCTTCCTCGGCACGATGGCGGGAATCGTGCTCAAGCTGGCCGTCTCCGGCGCGATCACCTGGACCTGGGTGCGGGAAGTTCTCTCCTGACCGGGAGGGACCCCGAGCCGGAACCGGTTTGGCGTTCCCCGGAGCGCGCCCGTATCATGTTCCGGGGCCGGAGCGCCGATTTCACGAGCGTCCGGCCTCTCTCATTGCGGCCCATGCTTCCGCCAAGGCTCACAACGATTCTCCTGGTCCTTCTCGCCTGCGGCCCCGCGGCCGCGGCTCTCACCGCGCAGAAACTCGACGCGGGGCCGGGGACGCTCCGCGCGTTCCGCGTCCGCGACCTGACGGGCGACGGCATTCCCGACCTCGCGGCCTTCCTCGACGATCCGGACGGCCTCGCGGTGCGGATCTGGTGCGCCGGGACGGACGGGACGTTCGGAGAGACGCCCGACGTGACCGTCCGCACCGCGGAGCACGGCCTGGCGGACGTCTTCTACGTGTTCCTCGCCGCCCTCGAGAAGGACCGGCCCGCCGCGGTGATCGCCGTCGACGAGAAGAAGGGCGTCGTCGGCTTCACGGTGGTGTTCGCGGAGGAGAAGTGGGCCGTGCGCGGTCCGGAGCCGATCGTCGCCGCCCCCCCGCTGCCCTTTCACGCCGAACCGGGGCGGATGGCCGTCCTCGACTCCGCGAAGGACCTGGACGGGGACGGCGACGAGGAACTGCTGCTCGTCACGGCCGACGGCTACCGGATCGTCGACCGGCGGCCGTCGGAGGACGGCGCCTTCGTGATCGCCTCGCGGAACCTCGCCACGGGCTCGAATCACACGATCACGGTCGACGAGCACCGGCTGTTCACGCTGCATTGGGAAATCCCCCGCCTCCACGTCGCCCGGTACGACGGGGACGAGATCCCCGACATCCTGGCGACCCGCGGGACCGGGTTCATGCTGTTCCTGCAACGGAAGGACGGGACGTTCCAGGTCGAGAAGCCGCGAGTGGACGCCCTGGCGCCGGGGCCGAAGCGGGTGAGCACGTTCACGCCGGGCGACGTCGACGGTGACGGGAGAGTGGACCTCCTCGTCACGCGGACGGATCCCTCCGTGAACGTCATGGGGGAGTTCCGGTCGAGCCACCTGCTCTACAGGAACCCCCACATCTTCGAACCGCGGTCGCCGGGCCGGCTCTCCACGCCGGTGTCCGTCGTGAGGTCGGGCGGCCGGAGCCTGCCGCCGGCGCTGTTCGATTTCGAGGGGGACGGCGACCTCGACCTCCTGGTGAGTTCGCTCGACATCGACCTCGGCTCGCTGATCCGGAAGGACGTCTCCGCGGAGTACCGGCTGTACCTGTTCGACGCGAAGAAGAAACGGTTCGAGGCGAGCCCGCACTTCGACACGACGCGGCCCTATCCCTGGGACCGGATGGCGCGGGGGGAAACCCCGCGGGTCTGCTTCTTCGCGGGCGACTTCGACGGCGACGGAAACCGGGACCTCCTCGACATCGCCGACGACGGGAGCCTGACCATCCTCGCCGGCGGTCGCATCGACCGGCTCTTCACCGCGGAGTACGGCTTCGAGGAGCGGGACGGACAACCGCTCTTCTCGGCGAAGGTCGGGGTGGACGACGACCTCCTGATCCGGGACATCAACGGCGACGGCGCCACGGACCTGGTGGCCCGGCGCGGAGCCGTGATCTACGTCATCCGGAGCGGTCCGTGAGACTCGCGCTCCTCATCGCCTCCCTGATGGCCTGCCTGCTGGCGGCCCCGCTCGCGGCGTTCGGCGCGGAGAAGTTCGAGGTCGTCACGCTCGGCGGCGCGGGCCGCGTCACCGACCGCGTGCTGGCCGACTTCGACGGCGACGGGCGCCCGGAGATCGTTCTCCTCGACGGCCGGCGCGCCTCGATCTACCGGGCGGCGGACGGGGACTGGGACGCCTCGGTTCCGTGGCGATTCGACCTGGCCGCCGACGCGATCTGTTTCGACGTGGGCCAGGTGGACGCGATCCCGGAGACGCGCGAGATCGTGCTCGTCACTCCCGACGGCGTGCGCGTTCACGCCTTCCGCGACGGGAGGCCCTCCCCTCGCGCGGAGTTCCTGATCCGGACGAAGACCCTGGCGTCCCGTGGACCGGAGGACGCGCTTTTCCGGCGCCGCATCCTGCACGACCTGGACGGGGACGGCCTCGTGGACCTGGTCCTGCCGACGGCCCGCGGCTTCGCGCTCCATCACCAGGCCCGCGATCCCGACGGCGTGCGGCCCGGCCGGTGGACGGCCGCGGCGGACGGCCTCGTGCCGTTCCGGCTCCACGCGACCTTCTCCCCGGGATCGCACGGTCTGACGGGCGCCGTGCGCGGCTCGACGGGAATCCCCGACTTCCACGTCCTCGACTTCGACGGCGACGGCCGGCGCGACTTTGCCCTGGACGACGGCCGGAAACTGACGATCCACCGCGCCGGCGAGGACGGCCGGATCCGCCCCACGGAGCCCACGGAGATCGACCTCGCCCCCCTGGC
>JBDLIY010000533.1:0-2845 GCA_039714635.1 Planctomycetota bacterium | reverse complement strand
ATCCTCGTCAACTCCCACGTCCCCGACGCCTGGATCCTCCTCTCCGTGGAGGCCGGGAACGAAGTGCTGATGACGAAGGTCGTGAAGGCGCAGGGCAAGTCGCACGTCGAGAAGCTCACGGTCGCGGAGGGGTGGATCCCCAACGTCTGGGTGAAGGCCCTGACGATCCGCGACCGTGCGATCTTCATGAATCGCCGCCAGGTGATCGTGCCGCCGGTCGGGAAGTTCCTCGACGTGAAGGTCGTCCCCGCGAAGTCGGGCACGTACCTGCCGGGCGAGGAGGCGGAGTTCACCGTGACGGCGACGAACGCGAACGGGGAGCCCGCGGAGGCGGAGCTGGCGGTCGCGTTCGTGGACAAGTCGATCTACTACATCCAGGGCGAGATCACGGCCGACGTGCGGAAGTTCTTCTACGGAAGCAAGCGCGGTGACCGCATCCGCCTGAACTCGTCGTTCGATTTCAACTTCCAGGGCTCGGAGAAGGCGAAGCCGGGCCACGCGCTCCGGAAATACCGCTCGCGCGGCTGGCCGTCGTTCATGCGGCCGTGGTGGTACAACTTCGCCGGCATGGCCGGGGAGGTGGGGGGACTCTTCCACAAGGGCCTCGGCAAGCTCGAAGAGAGGCAGAAGGGCGGGCCCGGGCAGGGCGGCTGGGGATTCGGAGCCGGCGAGACCGGCGGGGACGCCGACGGCGGGCGCCTGAGCGGGCGCGGGGGGGCGGTGCCCCCGGGAACCCGGTCCCCGGCGGATCCGGGCGCACCGGCGAAGAAGGAGCGGCTGCGGCGGGCCATGGACAAGGAGGACTCCGCCCCCGAGGAATCGGAGATGGACGACTTCGGAGGCGACGCCGCTGGCGCCGCACCGAAGGTCCGGAAGCACTTCCCGGACACCGCGTTCTGGAACGCGCACGTGACGACCGGGAAGGACGGGAAGGCCACCGTGAAGTTCCCCTTCCCCGACTCCCTGACGACGTGGAAGGCGACGGCGGTCGGCGCGACGAAGGCCACCGCGGTCGGCACCGGCCGCGCCGAACTCGTCACGACGAAGAACATCATCATCCGGCTCCAGGCGCCGCGCTTCTTCCGGGAGCGGGACGAACTGGTCGTCTCCGGGATCGTCCACAACTACTTCGACGAAGAGGTGGACGTCACGGCGGCGGTGACCTTCGACGGCGGCTGCCTCGAACTGATCACGGACCGCGGCGAGCTGTCGAAGCCGAGCCTGTCGTTCAAGGTGGGGGCGAAGAAGGAGCAGCGCGTCGACTGGTGGTTCCGCGTGGTCCGTCCGGGGCGCGCGTCCATCACGATCGAGGCGCGCTCCGAGCGCGAGTCCGACGCGATGGTGCTCAAGTTCCCCGTCTACGAGCACGGGGTGGAGAAGTACATCGCGCTCTCCGGGAGCATGGTCGGCGCGGGCGGGAAGCCCGCGGAAGATGGGGCGGCGGAGATGTCGTTCCTGGTTCCCGACGACCGGCACGAGGAGTCGACGGACCTGACGGTCACGATCAACCCGAGTCTCGCGGCGGCGCTCCTCGAGACGCTGCCGTACCTGGCCGACTACCCCTACGGTTGCGTCGAGCAGACGATGAGCCGGTTCCTGCCGACCGTCGTCGTGAAGAAGACGCTCACAGACCTCGGCTACACCCTCGAGGACCTGGGGGTGGACGAGTCGCGGCAGGTCCCGGCCGGCTACTGGGGGCGGAAGGAGACGCAGAAGCTGAAGGTGCTGCGGGACGCCGATCTCGCGAAGGCGACGGCGGCCGGGCTGAAGCGGCTCGCCGACTTCCAGAACCCCGATGGTTCCTGGGGCTGGTTCAAGGGCGCGCGGGCGGACCTGCGGATGACGTCCTACGTCGTCTCGGGCCTGATGCTCGCCCACCGGGCCGGTGTCGCGGTGGACCGCAACATGATCCAGCGCGGGGCCGGGTTCCTGTGGGGACAGGTCAAGGACATCGATCCGGACCACCTCGCGGAGAAGGGCATGCCGATCTCTCCGGACCTGCTGACGTCGGTGGTGACCGTCCTCGTCGACGGCATCTCCCTGAAGGGCGAGGCGGGGGCGAAGCTCACGGACATCGCGGGCTGGCTCTTCGACAACCGCGAGGACCTCGGCGCCGTGTCGCGCGCCCGTCTCGCGCGGGTGCTGGCGAAACTCGACCGCGTGGAGGACGCGAAGATCGTCTGCGAGAACCTCACCGACCAGATGGAGCTGGACGGCGAGAACGGGACGTGCCGCTTCGGCCGGGCGTCGGGCTACTACCGCTGGCGCGACGACGCCGTGGAGGCGACCTCCGAGGCGCTTCGCGCTTACCTCGTCGTCCAGCCTTCGAGCGAGATGATCCCGATGATGGCGAAGTGGCTGGTGGGCAGCCGCCGCGGCGCGCACTGGAAGTCCACGATGGACACGGCCCACGCCGTGATCGGGCTCTGCGACTACCTCCGGGTCTCCGAGGAACTCGCGCCGGACATGACCGTCGTCGTGAAGATCGGCGATCGGATCACGAAGACGCTTCGCATCACGAAGGAGAACGTCTTCACGCTGGACAACTCGATCACGCTGCGCGGCGCCGACCTCGCGGGCGGCAACTACGTCGTCTCCATCGAGAAGACCGGGAAGGGCAACCTGTACTACTCCGGCGCCCTGACGGTCTTCACCCGCGAGGAGGACGTGAAGGCGGCGGGCAACGAGATCGCGATCGAACGGCGGTTCTTCCGGGTCCACGAGAAGAAGCGCGAGGTCGAACGCGAGGTCTGGGTGAAGGACCACAAGGAGACCCGGAAGGTCACCGAGACGTACGAGGAGCTCGAGCCGCTGGTCCAGGGTGCGAAGCTCGACGTGGGCGACG
>JBDLIY010000532.1:0-2846 GCA_039714635.1 Planctomycetota bacterium | reverse complement strand
TTCCTTCTCCCGGTCGAGGAGGCTCTCGAAGTCGTCGTGGGCGGTCTGGCTGTCGCGCACGTGGAACTGCACGGTCTGGCCGCGGCGGATGAAGTCGCTGAGGAAGACGGAGCCGCGCCCGGGATCGGCGCCGACGACGTTCCGGATGAGGAAGTCGCCGGGGCCGAACGTCCGCTGCCCTTCGTTGATGACGATCCCGATGTGCGGCGCGGCCTGGAAGAGCGCACGCTCCTCTTCGTCGACCTGATCGAACAGGCTCTGGACGCTCGCCAGCGCGGGCTTGCCGCCGAACTGGTGGATCGCGTTCTTCTCGCACGCGGTGACGACGAACCGCGGGCCGATCGGCCGGCAGCCCTGGGAGACGACGGTCACGACCCGAAGACCGCCGGAGAGGTGGACGCCGACGGCGCCCTCGCTCCGGATCTCGCCGCCTTCGATCAGGATGTTCCGCCCCGGATACTGCGCGCCGGACGCCATCCCGCCGATCAGCGGCAACCCCGGGTGGTCCTCGTTGAACCGCCGGAGGTAGGCGTCGATCGGCATCGTGTAGGGCTCGCCGAGGATGATCGCAGCCCCTTCGGAGATCGGCTGCGAGAAGAAGTCCTCGGGCTCGCTCGGGAAGCAGAAGCCGTCCGGAGTCTGGCAGGCCTGGACGGAGAACGGCGTGATCCGGATGCCGGGCAGGTGGGCGGTCCAGAGGCTCAGGCTCGGCGCGCCCTCGACCTCACGGCCTCCCCCGATGACCGTCTCGCCCGTGCACCCGAGGAGATGGCGGATGCCGGTGCGGGCAACTGTCTCCTTCGCGAGCATCGCCGCGTTCTCCGCGTGATGGCTCGAGAAGAAGAGGAAGCCCAGGTCCGGCGGCACTCCTCCGCTCTCATGTCCCGCGGCCGCGCACACTTCGTCGAGCGCGGCTGCGGAGTCCCCCTCGATCGAGAGGGATTCGAAGAACTCCATGCAACTCCTCCGGTGCAGGTCGAAGGATTGGAACGGATAACGGACGTTCGACCAAGAGATGCGTTCCTGCCCGGCCCGCCCGCTACAATCCGTCGGTCGACTCGAAACGGGAGGACTGCATGGCGGCACGCGAACTGAAGGTCGGGCACAAGGCGCCCAGCTACCGCGGCGAGATCGCGCCGGGAAAAACGGTCGCGAACAAGGACTTCGAGGGGAAGAACGTCGTGCTGTTCTTCTATCCGAAGGACATGACCTCGGGGTGAACGAAGGAAGCCATCGCCTTCCGTGATCTGAAGGCCACGCTCTCCCGTCGCAAGACCGTCATCCTCGGCATCAGCAAGGACTCGCTCGCCAGCCACGAGAAGTTCGCGGCGAAGCAGGAGCTCAACTTCCCGCTGATCTCCGATCCCGACAAGGTGGTCCACGGCCGCTACGACGTGATCAAGGAGAAGAACATGTACGGGAAGAAGGTGATGGGCACCGTGCGCTCCACCTTCCTCATCGACGGCGAAAACCGCATCCGCGCGATCTGGCGGAAGGTGAAGGTCGCCGGGCATGCGGAGGAAGTGCTGGAGGCGGTGAAGGGGTTGAAGAAGAGCTGACGCCGTCGGGCGGAGGACGTGTAGCGTCGGGGCATGGAACGCTACGCCGCCGCCGCCGTCTCGGTCGACTTCGACAACCCGACGGACCGCTCGGGCATCCGACCCCACGTGGACCGGATGCTCGCGCTCGCCGTCCAGACCGTGGAGGGGTACGCGCCGTTCCACGATGTGAAGCTCCTCGCGTTTCCCGAGTTCGCTCACGCGGCGCCGGTCTACACGACGGCGGCCGAACTCCGCCGGCACCTGACCGTCCCGATCCCCAACGAGCACACGGAGCGCTACGTCTCGTTGTGCGCCGAGTACGGGATCTTTCTCCAGACCGGCACCTTCCTCGAGGAGGACCCGGCCTGGCCGAACGTCGTCTTCAACACGACGTGCCTGATCGGCCCCGACGGCATCCTCGCGAAGTACCGCAAGACGAACCCCTGGATCCCGTGGGAGGTCCATGCGAGCCCGCACGACCTGGAGGGCTACGACGACGACCCCTTCCCCGTAGCGGACACGCCCATCGGGAAGATCGGCGCGGCGATCTGCTACGACTGGTTGTTCCCGGAGCCGACGCGGATGCTGGCGCTGGCCGGCGCGGAGGTCCTCGTGCGCGTCTCGGCCTATATGGACCCGTGGGGCGCGACGGCGCCGATGGACTGGTGGACGGTGGTGAACCGCTGCCGCGCGCTGGAGAACACGGCGTACGTCGTGGCGAGCAACCAGGGCGCGTCGGGCGGGAAGTACCCGCCGTTCTCGTGGCCGGGCGGCAGCATGATCGTGGATTACGACGGCCGCGTGCTCGCGCAGGCGGACCCGGGTCCGGGCGAAAAGGTCGTCGTTACGGAGATCGACCTGCCCGCGCTCCGCGCCGCGCGGGAACGCCGCCGCGGCCACGACATGATCGGGCACCTGCGGACCGAGCTGTACCCGGGCTACGCCCGACCGATCTATCCGGGCGGGACGATGAACGGGCTCGACGACCACACGGTGGAGGATCAGCAGGGGCGGATCGACGAGGGGAGGCGGCGGGGGCGGGGTTGACCCACGCCCGCGATTTTCGCCGAGACAACCCGGCCGCTCGTGCGTCTTCTATTAGGGGGGCCCACCCGCTCCGACGGGATCGGTCTGTCCGCAGGGCGCCACGCCCCTCTCGCGAGCGCTCTTCGTCGGTGTTCCCTCCCAAACGTTGTCACCCCTAATTGCTATCATCACGCGAACAGATGAAAGGCGATCAGGAGGACTGACATGGCAACACCCGGCTCCGTCTCGAAACCCGGCTCCGTCTCGAAACCCGGCTCG
>JBDLIY010000531.1:0-2853 GCA_039714635.1 Planctomycetota bacterium | reverse complement strand
AGCAAGGGGAACAGCTTCAGCGTTCGCCTCGCCGACCTCGAACTGGATGGCCGCGGTCAGGAGGTCACGCTCCAGCTGGAGGGGTCCGGAATCGAGGGGAGGATTTCGGCCGCCGCGACCGGCGAGATGCCCCCGGGCTACGTGCACATCGCGCTGTACGTCGTGAAGCCCTGGGCGCCTGCGGGCACATCGAGACTGGACGCGGAGGGCCGGTACCGGTTCCGGAGTGTTCCGCCCGGGAAGTACCAGATCCGCGTGTCCCTCCGCGGGTACCGCCCGCAGAGGACCGATGTCGATCTCGCGTCCGGCGAACTCCGGACGGGCGTGGACTTCGAACTGGTGGAGAAACAGCCGGGGACGATCATCTTCTCGGTGAAGGACCTCGAGGGAAGGCCGGTCGAGGGGCTGCTGTTCAGCTGGAACTCGGAGGGCAGCATGTGGTCTACGCTCTTCATGGACCAGGGCGAGCCCGGTGTCTACACCTGCAAACAGCTGGAGACCGGCACCTTCAGGGTGGGCATCTACCGGAAGGACCTCGCCTCGAAGACCATCGAGGTCAAGGTCGTGACGGGAGAGACAACCAGGGTCGACGTCGTCATGGAACCTCGACGGTCGAAGTAGCCCCGGGCTATCCTCCGCGCATGGAGAAGACGATCGCGGTGCTCGGAGCGGGGCTCGTCGGCGGCCCCCTGGCGCGGGACCTGGCGGCGGAGGACGGGTTCGAAGTCACCGTCGCCGACGTGGACGGGGCGGCCCTTTCCCGGCTGCGGGCGCACGATCCCTCGATCGACACGATGACGGCCGACCTCTCCGACGCGGGGGCCGCCCGCGCGCTCGCGGCGGCCTCCGATCTCGTCGTCTCCGCGGTGCCGGGCCACCTGGGCTTCGCCACGCTCCGCGCCGTGATCGAGGCCGGCACCGATGTCGTCGACATCGCGTTCTTCCCCGAGGACCCGTTCGAACTGGACTCCCTCGCGAAGGAGCGCGGCGTCACCGCGGTCGTCGACGCCGGTGTCGCGCCCGGCCTCTCCAACCTGCTCGTCGGCCGCGCCCACGCGGACCTCGACGAGACGGAGGAGGTCCTCATCCTCGTCGGCGGTCTGCCGGTGAAGCGGGAGTGGCCGTACGAGTACAAGGCCGGCTTCTCGCCGATCGACGTCATCGAGGAGTACACGCGGCCCGCCCGCTACGTGCAGGGCGGCGAGGTCGTGACGCGCCCCGCGCTCTCCGAGCCGGAGCCGATCGATTTCGAGGGCGTGGGAACGCTCGAGGCGTTCAACACGGACGGTCTGCGCACCCTCGCGGCGACGATCGACGCTCCCGACATGAAGGAGAAGACCCTCCGCTACCCGGGGCACATCGAGAAGATGGCGGTGCTGCGCGAGACGGGCTTCTTCGACGCCGAACCGGTCGACGTCGACGGTGCGAAAGTCCGCCCGATCGACCTGACGGCGGCGCTCCTCTTTCCGATGTGGAAGCTCGGCGAGGGGGAGGCGGACCTGACCGCGATGCGGATCACGGTCGCCGGTCGCAGGGACGGCCAGCCGGTCCGGCGGAGCTTCCGGCTGCTCGACCGGTACGAACCGGCGACGGGCGTTCACTCCATGGCGCGCACCACCGGCTACACCGCGACGGCGATCGCCCGGCTGCTCCTCGAGGGGCGGTTCGCGGAGCCGGGCGTCGTCCCGCCGGAGTTCATCGGTCGTTCGGCGGAGTGCGTGGACTTCGTCCTCGCCCGCCTGGGGGAGCGCGGCGTCGTCGTCCGGGAGGACTGATCCGCGCGCTTGTGCTCGCGTTCCCGCGGGGCTATCGTGCGGAATCCACAAGGGAGGATCGCCCCATGCCGCGGATCGTCGTCGCCGTCACCCTGGCCCTCATGCTGGTCGCCTGCGGCGAACCGGCGGACAAGACGCCGGCCGCCCCGGTCTTCGACCCGTGCCTGGCCCCGATCGACGAGATCCAGGTCCGGCTGGCCGACGGCTCCCTCACCTCCGAAGAACTCGTCACGCGCTGCCTGGCGCGCATCGAGGCCTACGAGAAGGCGGGGCCGGCGCTGAACGCCCTCATCACGATCAACGATCGGGCCGTCGAGCAGGCGCGGTTCCTCGACGAGGAGCGGAAGGCGAAGGGCGCGCGGGGACCGCTCCACGGGATCCCGGTGATCCTGAAGGACAACTACGACACCGTCGACCTGCCGACGACCGGCGGCTCGGCCATCCTGGCGGGCAGCCGTCCGCCCGACGACGCGAAAGCTGTCTCGAAGCTCCGCGAGGCGGGCGTCGTGATCCTCGGCAAGGCGAACATGAGCGAGTTCGCCCTCTCCTACGGCTGGCTCGGCTACGGCTCGGCCGTCGGGCAGACGCGAAATCCGCACAACACGCTTCGCGACCCGTCGGGTTCGTCGAGCGGCTCCGCGGTCGCCGTCGCGGCGGGCTTCGCGGTCCTCGCCGTCGGCACCGACACCGCGGGCTCGGTCCGCGGCCCGGCCTGCGTCTGCGGCGTCGTCGGCATCAAGCCGACGCTCGGGCTCGTCAGCCGGAACGGCATCATTCCCGCGTCGCTGACCTGCGACGTGGCGGGGCCGATCGCGCGGTCGGTTCGCGGGGCGGCGATGATGCTCGCGGCGATGGCCGGGCCGGACGAGACCGACCCGATGACGCGCCTCTCGATCGGGCGGACGTTCGACCCCGCGGCGGCGATGAAACCGCGCTCGTTGAAGGGCGCCCGCCTCGGCGTCGTCCGGGCCTGGCACGGCGCGAACGCCGACGCCGACGAGGTCTTCGAGGCGGCGCTGGCGGCCCTGAAGAAGCGCGGGGCCGTGCTCGTCGAGGTGAAGCTGCCCGAATCCCTCTC
>JBDLIY010000530.1:0-2862 GCA_039714635.1 Planctomycetota bacterium | reverse complement strand
CGGTGGTGTCCAACGAGATGCTGAAGGAGATCGGTTACCGCCTTGGCCACGAGATCAACCTCTTCGTCACCCACACGCGCGACGAGTGGGGCGGCCCGCTCGTCGCCTCGTCGGAGCCGGGCATCTTCGCGACGGGGATCCTCTCGGAGCGCCTCCCCGGGACGGCCTGGCGGGAGACCGTCCTCCTGTCGCGCGAGTTCGTGAGCGCCACGGAGCGGATCGGCGAGTACGCGTTCCAGGTCGGCTACAGCCCGATCGTCGCGGCGTCCGGCGAGGCCCTCGGCGTCCTCAGCATCCCGATGATCTACGGCCAGGACGCCGTGGACCGGGAACTCGCCCGCCGGAACTCCCTCATCCTCGCCCTCTACCTCCTGATCCTGCTCGTCGTGATCTTCATCGGGATGATCCTCGCCCGGCGGATCTCCTCCCCCATCGAGCGGCTGGCCGAAGCGACGCGGCGGTTGTCCGCGGGCGATCTCGACTACCGGATCCCCCACCACAGCCGCGACGAGTTCGGCCACCTCGTCGACTCCTTCAACCGCATGACCGAGGACCTCCGGCGCAGCCGCGAGACGATCGTCCGCGCGGAGAAGGACGCCGCCTGGCGCGAGATGGCGAAGCAGATCGCCCACGAGATCAAGAACCCCCTCACCCCGATGCGCCTCTCCGCGCAGCAGGTCCTCCGGGCCTACGAGGACGACCACGAGGACTTCGTCGAGATCTTCACCCGCGGTCTCGAGACCATCATCCGCCAGACGGAATCGCTCCGCCGGATCGCGTCGGAGTTCAGCGCATTCGCGCGGCTCCCGGCCCGGCAGATGAAGCCGGTCGACGCCGCCGCCCTCGTCCGGGAGGTCGCGGGGCTTTACTCCGGGACGGAGAACGTCACCGTCGTCGAAAAGATCGCGGCCGTCCCACCCGTGATCGCCGACCGCGAGGAACTCTGGCGCGTGATCGTGAACCTCGCGGCCAACGCGGTCCAGGCGATGGAGAGGGACGGTGGCACCCTGACGGTCGGCACGGCCGCCACCGACGGCGGCGTCGAGATCTCCGTGACGGACACCGGCGTGGGGATCCCGGCCGAGGACATGACGAAGCTCTTCGTGCCGAACTTCTCGACGAAGACCGGCGGCACCGGGCTCGGGCTGGCGATCAGCAAGGCGGTGGTCGAGACCTGCGGAGGAGCAATCGAGGTGTCGAGCGAGGTCGGCCGCGGCACCGTGGTGCGGGTTGTGCTGCCGGCGGCGGACCCGGAAACGGAGCGAACATCGGAGGCGCCGGAGACGTAGGAGGGACGGAGGCCCGACATGGAAAGCACCCGGCGCGACCCGGGAGTCCCGAAAGGGAAGGAAGGCGAGAAGGGCATCACCCGCCGGCTCCGCCTCCGTGGCGCGCCGAAGGAGGGCCGTCTCCTGGGCGTCCGCCGCCTCCCCCGGAGCCTGGCCGGCGGCGTCCTCATGATGGGCGTCCTCGTCTGGTTCTTCGCGGGCCTCTCCGGTCGGCCCCTCAACTTCCTGATCGGCTTTTCGATCATCGTCGGCGTGCTCGGCCTGGCCATCTGGGCCCTCTCCATGACGCCCATCCGGGCGAAATTCGATCAGCGCTGGAAGCCGAAGCGGCGGATCGAGGCGCTCGACACGACCGGCTGGGCCACGGTCGCCGCCGAGTTCGGCGCCCGGCTCCGCCCCGGCCGCCTGCCACGGATCGACGGCCGCGTGGACGGCATCCCCTTCCGCCTCGCCTTCTTCCAGCGGGGCGGCGCGCGGACCGTAGCGGTGGCGAAAGCCGCCCGGTCGTTGCCGAAGCCGGTCCGGGCCTTCCCCCGCCGCGCCGAGTTCAGGACGAAGCACGATGTCCGCATCGGCGACAGGGACTTCGACCGGGCCTGGCACGTCCAGAGCGCGGACCCGGACAGCGCGAAGCGGCTCCTCTCCCCCGAGGCGCGCCTGTGGATCGACCTCGCGGCGCCGGAGTCGATCGAAGCGAAGCGCAGGAACGTCGTCGTCCGGCGGAAGAGCTTCACGGACGAGGTGGAACGCCTCCGCGCCCTGGTGAGGACCGCGCTCGAGCTGGCCCGCCCATCCGGATAGGCCGAACCGGCCTCAACTCACCCGCACCACGTCAACTCACCCGCACCACGTCAACTCACCCGCACCACGTCAACTCACCCGCACCACGTCAGCCGACCCGCACCACGTCGTCCTCCCCGACCGTGACGAACTCCTCTCCACCTCCCAGTCCGACCCCGAACTCCCACTTCAGCCGGACCCCGGCCCGGCCCGAGAGCCGCGCCCACCGGCGGTGGATCGCCCGCAGATGGTGCGGAATGCACAGGGGGGCCCGATTCGACACGTCGTCCGACCCGCCCCGCGACCGAAACCGCACGTGATGATCGTGCACCGCCGGCCGGGTGCAGCCCGGGAACGCGCAGAGCCCTCCGTTCCGCCACATCACCTCCCAGCGACCCTTCGGCATGTTCTTCCGGATCCGTTTCACCTCCTCTCCCCATGTCTCCGTGAACTCGTCCGCCAACCGCGCCAGGGCTTCCCCGGCCGAAACGACCTCTCCCCGGGCACGGACCATCTCCCGGCAGCCCGTGATCACCGCCGAGAGCACCTCGAAGGCCTCTTTCGGCCCCCAGAGCCGGCGGACCCCGTCGGCACGGTTCTGCCGCTCTTCGTCCTCATCGCTCTCCCGCTCCGTCTGCTGGAGGGTCGTGGACGCCGCCCGGGCGATCCTCTCCGCCACGTCGGACGGGCAAGCGTCCTTCGCCACGAAGAGGGCCTTCGTGTACGTGAGGACCCGGCCCGAGAGCGCTTCCCGCAGCTCGGGCAGCGCGTCCATTCTCCGCTCGAGCCAGAT
>JBDLIY010000529.1:0-2875 GCA_039714635.1 Planctomycetota bacterium | reverse complement strand
GAGCAGGGTGTCCTCGGTGCCGAGGAACCCGGTCAGCCGGGTTTCCAGCTCGCGGTGGATGTCCTGGGTGCCGCAGATGAAGCGGACCGAGCTCATCCCGTAGCCGCGGCTGTCGAGACCCTCGTGGGCCGACGCGACGACCTCCGGGTGGTTCGAGAGGCCGAGGTAGTTGTTCGCGCAGAGGTTGATCGCCTTGCGCGGCGCCTCGCCGACGCCCGTCGGGAACTCCACCTCGATGTCCGCGTCCTGCGGCGAGTGGATGTAGCGCTCCTGCTTGAACAGGCCCTGGTCCTTTATGCCCGTCAGCTCGCCCTGGTACCAGTCACGCGCCTTGCTGCTGTAGGCCATGATGCCCTCCCGGTTCTACTTCGATTCCCCTACTTCGATTCCTGAAACCGCTGCACCAGGACGGCGATGCTGTTCACGCTGTCGAAGGCCTCGGGGCTCGCGTCGGCGTCCGGGATGGAGATGTCGTACTTCCGCTCCAGGAACCGCTTCAGCGACACCATCGAGAAGGAGTCGACGATCCCGCCCGTGATGAGGGGGCTGTCGTTCTCGACCTCGCGGTCGTCGTCGTCCTCGAGGTACTCGTCGATCACGTACTCGCGAATCACGTCGTGCATGTCAGCCATGTCTTTTCTCCTGAGTCTCAGACGCCCTAGTCGTCCATCAGTGTCGAAACGTCACCGACCGGCTCCCCGAACTCCTGCGCCCGAAGGATCCGTCGCACGATCTTGCCGCTGCGCGTCTTCGGCAGCTTGTCGACGAACTCGATCTCCTGGGGCATGGCGAGGGGGGAGAGTTTCTTCCGGATGAAGTTCATGATCTGAAGCTCGAGGTCGGGGTCGCCCTCGAAGCCGGGCTTCAGCGTCACGAAGGCCTTCACGACCTCCATGTTGACCGGGTCGGGCTTCGCCACCGCGGCGGACTCCGCCACGGCCTCGTGCTCCAGCAGCGCCGACTCGATCTCGAACGGCCCGACGAGGTGGCCACCGGTGTTGATCACGTCGTCGTCCCGGCCCGTGAACCAGAAGTAGCCGTCCTTGTCGTAGCTGCCGCGGTCGCCGGTCAGGTACCAGTCGTTCTTGAACTTGCTGGCGTAGCCGTCCGGGTTGTTCCAGTAGGTCCGGATGATCGACGGCCAGTCGGGCTTCAGGCCGATCACGCCGACGTCCCCCGGCCCGGCGACGGGCTGGTGGGTTTCCTCGTCGATGATGTCGGCGGTGATGCCCGGGAACGGCTTGCCCATGGAGCCCGGCTTGATCCGCAGGCCGGGGTAGTTGACGATCATCATGCAGCCGGTTTCCGTCTGCCAGAAGGTGTCGTGGAAGGGCAGGCCGTAGGCCTCCTCGCTCCAGATCACCGCCTCGGCGTTCAACGGCTCGCCGACGCTGCAGAGGTGGCGCAGGCTCGACAGGTCGTGCTCCTTCGCCGCGTCCGTCCCCTCCTTCATGAGGAGCCGGATCGCCGTCGGCGCCGAGTACCAGACCGTCACCTTCCGCCGCTCGATGAACTCGTACCAGCTCTTCGTGTTGAAGCCGGCGTCGAGGACCACCTGGGTGGCGCCGCAGGCCCACGGGCCGATGATGCCGTAGGACGTGCCGGTGACCCATCCCGGGTCGGCGTTGCACCAGTAGACGTCCTCGTCCGTCAGGTCCAGGACCCATTTCGTCGTGAGGTACTGGGAGACGATCGAAGTGTGGACGTGCTGGGCGCCCTTCGGCTGGCCGGTCGTGCCGGAGGTGTAGTGCAGGACCGACGGCGTCTCGGCCGTGGTCGCTCCGCACTCGTACTCCTCGAGGCGCTCGGTCTGGGGCAGGCCGAAGATGACTTCCTTCTCGCGCAGCTTCTCCGGATCCCCGTCCACGATGATGATGTGGCGCAGGTTCGGCAACTGGTCGCGGATTTTCCGGACCTTCGCCACGTGCTTCTTCTGGGTGAAGATCACCGACGTCCCTGCGTTCGCCAGCCGCGTGTGGAGCGACTCGTTTCCGAAGGCCGAGAAGAGCGGCTGGGCGATGGCCCCGCGCTTCAGGATCGCCACGAAGCCGAGGTAGAGCTCGGGGACGCGGTCCATGAAGAGGCAGACCCGCTCGCCGGCTTCGACGCCGAGGTCTTCGAGGTACTTCGCCATCCCGTTCGTGAGGACGCGGAGGTCGTCGTACGTGAAGGTCCGCGAGTCGCCCGCGTGGTTCTCCCAGATCAGGGCGGCCTTGTCGGCTTTGCCCTGCTGGCAGATGCGGTCCGAGATGTGCCATCCGATGTTGATCGGATCGCCTTCCTTGATGCCCAGTTCCTCTTCGGCGAGGGACCAGGAGAAGTCGGCGACCCGGTCCTCGTAGTTGCCGATGTTGCTCATCGAATGCCCTCCGGAGACAGTTGCCTCCCGTCGGCCGAAACGGTCTTCCGTCACGGGTGAACGGGGAGTGCGGCGGGAAGTGTTCGGCAGTCCGCCCACGCTAATTGCGAGCCCCCGGTTCTGCAAGGATTCGGGGGCGGCCGGCCGGGCCGTTAGAATCGTCGCTTCCAGAGGAGCGAATCCCCTCTCTCCGGAGGAGCCAATTCCATGTACCGACGCGTCAAATACGACTTCGCCAAGGAGCTCGAGACGATCCGCGAGACGGGCCTCTACAAGGAGGAGCGGGTCATCTCGTCGGACCAGAAGCCCGGCATCACCGTGACCTACCCGAAGGGCTCCGAGGCGCGGGACGTCCTCAACTTCTGCGCCAACAACTACCTGGGGCTGGCGAACCACCCGCGGCTGATCGAGGCGGCGAAGGACGCTCTCGACCGGTACGGGTTCGGGCTGGCGTCCGTCCGGTTCATCTGCGGCACCCAGGACCCGCACCGGGAACTGGAGGAGCGGATCAGCCGG
>JBDLIY010000528.1:0-2875 GCA_039714635.1 Planctomycetota bacterium | reverse complement strand
CGGCCGCCTCCGTGAGTGGGAAGGGGAATGGGAAGGGGGCCGGGGACGGCGAGGTCTTCAAGAAGGACCGCGCGGAGGTGGCGCCCTTCCCCCGCGAGGTCCCACTCGGGAAGCAGACCGAGATCAGGGTCCGCCCGGCGCCGAGCCATCACACCCCGATCCTCGCCGTCACGGATCCGAAGGGCGAGGTCCGCTACGTCAAGCCCCTCGGGAAGGACGATGAGGGCTGGCATCGCTTCTCGGTCGACTTCCCCGAGGGCGCGGGCGCCTACCGGTTCGAGCTGGTCGTGGACTCGAACGACAAGGGCGACGTGACCGCGGCCCAGTTCACGATCTGGGTCGGGGTCGAGAGGCCGAAGGAGAGGATCGCGAAGCGCTCGGACTCGGACTACGACCCGGAGCCGGAGGACGCGCACCCCCTCGTCCTCGAGCGGAAGCTCTTCCGCCTCGTGAACGAGTACCGGAAATCGAAGCGGCGAGAGGCGTTCCCGTGGCTGGAGGACACCGCGGTCCTCGGGCGGGCGCACCTCACGGACTATCTGAAGCTGAAGCCCCGCCCGAAGTCCATGGTGCACAAGCTGCCGTTCACGGGGACGATCGCGGACCGTTTCGCGGACCTCCACCTCGTCCAGACGTCCCGGAAGTTCCCGGTCGCGGAGCCCGACATCGGTCCGGAAGCGATCGGGTACATCTCGGAATCCCTCGCGACGCTCTCCTCCATCGACTGGCTCTTCGAGCAGTACTACCTGAAGGAGAGCGCGTTCCGGAAGCCGATCCAGTCGAAGTACCCGACGCACGCCTCCGTCGCGATGATCCGTCACCCGGACGACGGGAAGCTGCTCGCCGCCTTCATCTACGTGCAGATCAACTCGACCCGTGTCCTGAAGACGATCGAGGAGAAGAAGAAGGAGACGGTCCGGCTGGAGAGCCGGGCGCGCGACCCGGAGGCCCGCGCCGTCTTCCTCCGCCAGCTCGGCCGGCAGGGCGACCCGAAGTCGATCGCGATCTACCGTCGGCGCCTCTCGAAGGCCCAGCCGCCGCCGGTCCGCGGCGCGGCCCTCGACGCCCTGATCCTCAACGCGCCGGAGCAGTACCGGGCCTGGGTCGAGCGGCACGCGGCGATCCTCGAGAAGGCCGGCGTCTCGGAGGACTACGCGCAGGCCCTGCCCGTCCTGCTCGCCCTCGCTCAGCTCGAATGGGACCCCGCCGCCCGGACCTCGGCGCAGCGCAAGGTGCGCTTCATCACGCGCCTCTCGAATTTCGAGATCGAGGCGGCCGAGGAGCGTCTCCTGGCCGGCGACCGCGAAGCCGCACGCGAGCACTTCGAAACCATCGCGAAGCGGTTCCCCGGCCTGCCCGCCGCGAAGCGGGCGAAGATCCGCGCGGAGGCGCTGAAGGAACCCGAGTAGGCGCGGTCTTGCTGACAGCCGGGCGCCCCTCGGGGTTAGAATCCAGAATTCGCGCTCCACACCAATCGACAGGAACAGATGATGCGCATCCCCATCGCCGCCGCCTTCTGCCTCCTCCTCCTGCTTCCGGGCCCGGCCGTCGCCGACGCGCCGGAGAACGTCGCCGGTTTGAAGGACGTCATCACCGGCACGATCTCGGTCCCCGGTGAGTCCCTCTCCGTCGTGCTCTACGCCCCGGCGGGCACGAAGCTCACGCTGAAGGCGAAGAAGCTGGGGAAGCCGAACCCGGAGATCACGCTCGCCCTGACCGATCCGGACGGCGCGGACGTTTTGCTCGTGAAGAACAAGGCGGTGCTGGCGAAGTCCGGTGTCCACCGCGTCACGATGACGGCGGGGGCGGGCCTCACCGGGATGTTCGTGTTGAAGATCCGCGGGACGCCGCCGAAGAAGGCGAAGTTCGCCGAGACGCTGCCGGACGACGACCTGACCGAGCACCGGGTCCCGTTCTCCGTCCTGCCGGAGACGCGGCTGAACTACTCCCTGACGAACGCGAGCCCGACGATGCTCTACGGCCCCGACGGCTACGAGCTGGAGCTCTTCTCGAAGAAGGAGAAGGGCCTGCTCCTGCAGGACGGCGGCGACTACGAGCTGGGCCTCCGGGGCACCGGCGGCAAGGCGAAGGCCAAGCTGAAGTTCTTCCCCCCCGAGATCGGGAAGCGGTTGCTGTGGATCTCGAACGCCGGCTTCGGCGAGGCGCCGGAGATCGAGTCCCTGGACCCCGCGGAAGGCCTGGGCTCGCGGCCGATCGAGGGCGTCGTGGTCTCGGGCGGCCCGTTCGATCCGGGCGCGACGGCCGAACTCGTCATGGACAAGCTGACGATCCCCGTCGACCTGTTCTGGGTGAGCGAGGAGGAGGTCCTCGCCTCCGCGGACCTCACCGGCGCGAAAAAGGGCCGCTGGAAGCTGATCGTCACGAACCCGAGCGGCGCGACGGGCGAGGCGAGGTTCAAGGTCATCAACCCGAACAGCATCCTGCTTCCCGACGGCATCGAGCCGGGAACCGAGATCTGGTACCTCGACTTCAACGACGCCTTCACCCAGGACCTCTACGAGTTCGGCCTCGCGCGCTCGGTCTCGACCGGGGGCAGCAACGCCGTCAACCAGCACGTCCGCCGGGTCATGAAGGCCTACGTGCTGTACTGGCTCCGGACGTACTTCGGCCTGCCGGGCACGAACGGCCTGGTGACCGGGAGCAACGTCCCGATCTCCTTCGTCGTCTCGGAGGTCCCGTCGGTGGCGGGGTCCCCGGGCGTCGAGTTCAACCGGATCGAGATCGGCGGGACCGTCCTGACCGGGGCGATCTCGGACAACCCCGAGCTCGACTGGGGCCACACGCCGGTGGACGCCGGCAACGCGTCGGTGGACGACATCTCGGGCGGCGCCGACGCCGACCCGACGGCCCGCGT
>JBDLIY010000527.1:0-2875 GCA_039714635.1 Planctomycetota bacterium | reverse complement strand
TTGCCCAACCGGTGCAGGGTCGTCGCGCGCTTCTTCGAGACGCTCGCGAGGACCTCCTCCGGAAGCGACATCCCCGCCGCCTTGTCGTACTGGCCCATCGCGGCCTGGTAGTTCTTCCGGGCCGCGGCGCGGTCGCCGAGGATGATGCACTTCAGGGCGTCCTTCGTGATCCCGCCGGACAGAACCCGGATCCCGCGGACCTCGATCCAGGGCACGCCCTTGAACGAACTCTGGACGAAGCCGTACACCTGGACGCGGGTGAACTTCTCGAGGCCCATCAGCTTCCGGTACTGGTTGTGGTCCTTCTCCATGAAGAGGAACTTGTGGGTCTCGAGGTACTGCTCCTTGATCCACAGCTTCCGGGAGAGGGGCCACACGGCGAAGTTCACGTACTCGTCCGGCACGAACCGGGTGTAGTACGGGTTGAAGATCGTCGAGACCTTGTGGAACGTGCAGACGAAGGAGACCTGCTTCCCCTTCCAGCCGTGGGGATCCTTGATCAACTCCTCCAGCTTCACCTTCTTGGCGTCCGACAGGCTGTCCCACCAGCCGGCCTGGGCCGCCGGGGCCAGAATCAGCAAGAGCATCCCGGCCAACGTCCAGGTCAGGAACCGTTGCCTGTTCATGAATCCGTCCTTTCTCTCCTCACTGCGCGCCATCCCCGGTCACTCCCATCTCATTCGAGGATGTCCTTCAACATGCGATAGATCGCGATGTTGAGCTTCTCCTCGCTCAGGTACTCTCCCTTGTTGATCAAGTCCTGGATCTCTTCGACGAGGTCCTGGCGCACGCCGGGCGATCCCGAGAGCACTTCCAGAATCCTGGATAGCCTCGGGTAACGCTGGCGGACGAGTTCGCTGTTTGCAGTGACCAATTTCTCGGCTCCTGTGCACCGACCGAGACGGCTGGGAATGGAGTTGCCGCGTCGAGTCACACCCTTATCGGCACGGTTTGTGGCAAACCTTATGCGGAATCGGGAGTTCCGGCCGTCGGAGAGCGGTGGAACAGGGCCATGCCCGTGGTGCCCCATTTCCGCAGCTCCGCGAGGGCCAGCGAGGGGGGACAGAAGTCGCCCAGGACGCCGGCGCGGTGCTCCACGACGAGGAGCCCGTCGGGGGCGAGAGGGACGTCGGCCAGCAGTATCGCCAGCCGGTGGCGGTCCTCGCCATCCGAAAGCATGCGGAAGGGCGGATCGGCGAAGACGAGGTCGAACGGCTCGGCCCCCCGGGTGAGAGCGGGCAGGCGGAAGGCGCTCTTCCTGTGGATCGTCACGCGGTCGGCGACGCCGAGGGTCTCGACGTTCGCGGTGAGGCACGCGAGAGCGTCCCGGTTCGTCTCGGTGAAGACGGCGCGGGCGGCGCCCCGGGAGAGGGATTCGAGGCCGAGGGAGCCGGTGCCGCCGAAGAGTTCGAGCACGCGCGCGTCCGGCACCCGGTCGGCGAGGACCTGGAACAGGGCCTCCCGCACGCGGTCCGGCGTGGGCCGCGTGTTCCGTCCCTTCGGCGCCTTCAGGCGGCGCCCGCGGAATTCTCCTCCGATGATCCGCATGGGGGAATTCTCTCCGCCGGCCCCGGATCCTCCTATTCTTCCAGAAGTTCTGGCGGAACTTCGGCCGGGCGTCCGGTCCGGCCCCCAGGAGGTGAATCATGCGTCTCGGAGTCAACATCGATCACGTGGCGACGATCCGCCAGGCGCGCGGAATCGACGTCCCCGACCCCGTCGCGGCCGCGGCGATCGCGGAGCTGGCGGGGGCCGAAGGGATCACGGTCCACCTGCGGGAGGACCGGCGCCATATCCAGGATCGCGACGTCCGGATCCTCCGCGAGACCGTGAAGACGAAGCTCAACCTGGAGATGGCGAACTCGGAGGAGATCGTCGGGATCGCGCTCGACCTCGGTCCGGAGGACGTCTGCCTCGTGCCGGAGAAACGCGAGGAGGTGACGACGGAGGGCGGTCTCGACGTGGTGGGGCAGGCGAACGCTCTCGCGCCCACGCTCGAGCGGCTCGCGGCCGCGGACATCCGGGTGAGCCTCTTCATCGATCCGGACGAGCCGCAGATCCGCGCCGCCGCCGATTCCGGTGCCCCGTTCATCGAGATCCACACCGGGCGCTACGCCGAGGCGAGGTCGGAGGCGGACCGGGAGCGGACGCTCGACGAGATCATCGCGGCCGCGGACCTGGCGATGGAGCTGGGGCTGCGCGTCAACGCGGGCCACGGACTCAACTACCGCAACGTTCAGCCGATCGCCGCTCTGGGTGGAATCGAGGAGCTGAACATCGGGCATGCGATCATCGCACGTGCCGTGCTCGTCGGGCTGGACACGGCCGTGCGCGAGATGCGCGACCTGATGCTGGAGGTGGGCTGAGATGTCGAAGGGCGGGGAGCTGTTCAAGGGTTCGATGGTGGCGGTCGTCACTCCCTTCGCCGAGGGGAAGATCGACTTCGGGGCGTTCCAGAGCCTCGTGGCGTGGCAGGTGGACGCGGGGACGAGCGGGATCGTCGTGACGGGGACGACCGGCGAGGTGCCGACGCTCTCCGACGACGAGGCGCAGGCGCTCTGGACCGCCGCGGTGAAGACCGTGGACGGCCGCGTGCCGGTCATCGCGGGCGCCGGCGGCAACGACACGCAACACGCGATCGAACTCTCCCGCCGCGCGAAGGAGGTCGGCGCCGACGCCCTCCTCCACGTCACGCCCTACTACAACAAGCCGACGCAGCGCGGCCTGATCGCCCACTACGAGGCCGTCGCCGACGCCGTCGACCTCCCGATCTGCCTCTATTCGGTCCCCTCCCGGACCGCGACCGCCATCGCGCCGGAGACCGTGGCCCACCTCAACCGGCACGAGAACATCGTGGCGCTGAAGGAGGCGGGGG
>JBDLIY010000526.1:0-2878 GCA_039714635.1 Planctomycetota bacterium | reverse complement strand
GGCGAGGTTGCGCTCGATCATCTCCCGAAGACTAGCCCAAAATATGGCTAATTCAAAGTTGAACTTTAAATTAGCGCACTTTTTAGGGCCGCCACAGGCGGATGACAGGCGCGTCGTGCCCTCTCGAAAACCAGAAGTTCAACTTCCAGTTTTCACGCCTCCGCCGACTCATCCCCAACCGCGGGGAGCAAGAAACAGAACGGGCGGCGAAATCCGGCTCGTCGCCGATCCCGCCGCCCGGTGCGCCTCGCGACTCCCCTCGCGCCCTAAAACAACGTCATCTGCGCCGCGAACATGTGGATCAGGGCCAGGACCAGGCACGCCACGCCCAGCGGGACCTGGTACTTCCCGATCTTCCTGATCTTCTCCTCCTGCGCAGCCAACAACTCCTGAGCCTTGCCCACCGCCGAACCCGAGCCCTTCCGCAACAACAACTCCAGGCCCAGGAACAAGCCCGCCACAATCGCCGCCGCCTGCGGCAGGATGTCCGAGATCGGCGAGAGCAGACCCAGGACGAGCAACACCACCCCGATGCCGAGCGTGGCCACGCCGATGATCGGGCGGAGCGGCACGATCACTCCATAGAGACCGGAGAGAGCCGGCACCTTCGCCTGCACGAACGACTCGACGAGCAGGAGACCCGAAGCCAGCAGCGCAATCACCAGGACCAGCCTGAAGACCGGGTTGGGACCGCCGCTCGACTTCGACGAGGCGGAGACGTTCGAAGCGCGCATCTGACGCGTGCTGCCGACCCGGGCCATCTTCCACGGCGGCGACTTGTCGTTCTCGCGCGTCACCATCGTCAACCGGAAGATGAAGGCCACGTCGCGGCCGGCGTCCCGATCCGTGTCGCGCACGAACGCCGCCTCGACCGGCAGACCCCACGTCACCGGGTTGCCGTCCCGGTCCCGCTCCGCGACGACCCAGTCCCCGTTCACGCGGACCGCGATCACGTCCTTGTCCTTCGACCAGCCCGGGTCGGCGGCCAGCCACTCCTGCGCGGACGACGCGAGACTCCCGGCGCTGCCCGGGCCCTGGAACTTGCCCGAGTGATCGTCCCACGTGCCCTGGTCCAGCGCGGCCGAGGCCTTCTCGTCCGCCGCCGCGGCGCCGGCGCCCAGGCCGTCCAGGATCTTCTGCGCTTCCGAGTTCCCGGGGTCGATCTCGAGCGCGAGGGTCAGGCAGCTTCTCGCCATGGCGAACGCGGCGTCCCTCCGCGCGGGGTCGGCGACCTCGCTCTTGCTGTTCCGCCGGCCGATGTCGAGGAGCTCCGCGACCAGGCCCGTCCGGGCCTCCTCGACCCCCGTCAGCCCCCGGTTGATCTGGTCCACCAGGAATCCCGGGGTGTGCGGAACGTCCAGCGCCTTCCCGCCCATGATCTTCGTGACCGAGACCCCGATCGCGTCCCGGTCCGCGCCGTACTTCCCGGTGAACTTCGCGAGGGCCGCCTTCACCTCCGCCTCGGGGCCGCTCCGGAAAGCGTCGATCTTCTCCCGGCGCTTCCCGATGGCGGCGATGATCGCCTCTTCCGAGCCGCTCAGGCTTCCCGCGTTCCCGATCTCGCGGAAGAACGGCTCCGCCTTCTCGGCCGCCGCGGCAAGCGCGCCAACGTCCGCCACCAGCTGATCGCGCTCGCCCGTGACCGCGTCGAGCGAACCCTGGACGGAAGCCTGGAGCCGGTCCACCTCGGCCACCATCCGGGCGTAGGCGGGGTGCTTCCGGGTGTCGACGACGTCGCGGCCGGCGTCGAGCTCCCGGTCGATGGCTTCACCGTGCTCCTGAATCAGCTCGCGGGCGAAGGCGAACATGCGGGCCGACTCGTCGATGTTCTTCACCTGGGCGAGGAGGACGCCCTCCCACGCCTTGTTCCGGATCTTGTGGAAGCTGCCGCGGGCACCGTCGGGGAGACGCGCCTCGTCCCACGCAAGGCAGGTCCAGAGGCCGACCTGCTCCATCCGCTTCTGCATGGCCTGGATCGTCTCCCGCGCCTTCGTCAGTTCGGCGTCGGAGGCCTTCCAGCCGGAGTCGATGGCCTTGAAGTAGGTGGTCAGGGCCATGTCCAGCTCGTGCTGAAGCGAGCCCACGATGCCGAGGTGGAGCGGGCGGTCCGACCCGTCCAGCTCCATGAGCCGGCCGGCCTCCTTCATCCGGTCGTACTTCGTAAACGCGGTCGCGCAGCGCTCCTCGAGCTGGCTCGCGGCGAAGACGGCCTGCGTCTTCGCCGAGGGAGACTGGGCGACGGCCGGCGTGACGAGGAGTGCGACGAGAAACAGGCCGATCAGTGTGGGTCGAAGTGAGGTCATTCCGCTCCTCCGGAGTCGAGACAACTGGCCCTTGCGGGCTTCCGGCAGTTGAAAGCGGGAGTGACTCGGGATGACTCGATCGACGACTGGGTGCCCCCCCCGCTGCCGAGCCCCCGTTCTGGACGGGGATGGCGCCCTGCCCGAAGCGCCGGGCCGAGTCTAGAAAGAACGAGTTTCAACGTCAACTCAGTGAAGTTGTTTTCCATTCTCAACGAGGACGTACAATCGCCGCCCTTCGCCGGGCCCGTGCACTGGAGGTGCAACTTGAAGTGGATCGTGCTGCTCGTCGCCTGTCTGTCGATCGTCTCTCTCACGGCGTGCGGGGAGGAACCGCCCCCGACGGAGGCGGAACTCGTGAAGGCGGCGGACGACGCGGTCGCCACGTATCGGGAGCGCATCGAGAAGCGGCACGCGCTGTACCTGGAGATCGCGCAGGCCGCGGCCGCCGCGCCGGTCGGGGACCTGGCCCCCGTCGACCTCGGGCCGGGAGCGAAGCTGCCGCGGTCCCGCACCCACGACGACCGCGCGGAAATCGACCTCCCGTTCCTCATGGATCACACGATCGATCCGTTCCG
>JBDLIY010000525.1:0-2879 GCA_039714635.1 Planctomycetota bacterium | reverse complement strand
GCGGCCCCGCCGGGGGCGCCGTCGGGCGTCGCCTGAGGGGCATGGGCGCGAGATATCTCTGAAATCGGGACCGACTGCGGGGACGGTCTGGCCGGAGGGCTGGTGACGGTCTGGTGCGGGGCGGTCTGGTGCAGGGACAGCCTGGTGCGAGGACGGTCCGGGCGGAGAATGGGCCCGGTGAGGGCTCGGTCGAACGCCGACCGGGATTCCGGCCGGAGCCCTACTTCTCCTGCGTCGCCCACCAGGCTCGCCACCCGGAGGCCAGCGCCTCCCGGTCGCTCGCCATGAAGCGGACGCGCTCCTCCGCCACCTTCGCGACGTCGCCGCCGCCCTCGAGCAGCAGCGGCGGGAAGCCGTCCGAGCGCTCTGTGATCTTCACGAGCGCCTTCATCGCGCGCTCCACGTTGCCGGAGTCGCGGTGGGTCAGCATCGCGACCAGGTGAGGGACGCGGGCGCGGTCCGTCTTGCGGGGACCCCAGGCCTTCGACCACTCGGTGATCGCCGCCTCGCGGCGCTCCTCGTCCCGCATGAACTTCCGGATCTCCTTCGCCCGGTCGGTGATCGGGATGCGGCCCCAGACGCTCCAGAGTTCGTCCGTGAAGCCGTGGTGGACCTTCGTCTGCTTGAAGAGCTCCACGTAGGCGATCCGGACGACCTCGGGGTCGAAGTCCATGAGCAGCCAGACGAGGAACGGGATCCGGTCGCGCTGACGGTACTGCCCCACCGCCATGGCGAGGTCGGCGCGGATACCCCAGAAGCGGTCCTCGACGAGTTCGTCGAGGCGGTCCATCACGATCGGCGAGCGCTTGCGGACGAGGGAGTTGAGGGCGGACCGGCGGACGTCCACGTTCGGGTCGCCGAGAAGGCGGACGAGGATGGGGATCACCGCCGGGTCCCGCACGCGGGCGAGGTTCTCCGCCACGGCCTGGCGCTCGAAGCCGACCTCGGACTCGATGGCCTTCCAGTAGATGGACGGGTCGGCACTGCCGCCGGCGGCGAGGGCGCGGATCGCCTCGCTGCGGATGCGGGACGGCTCCCCGTCGCGGTTCGTGACCTTCGTCAGCGCCTCGACGGCCCGGGCCTCTCCGGCAAAGGGCCCGAGCCGGCGGACGGCCCGGAATCGCGTCTCTTCGTTGGCGGCCGTGGGCGCGAGCTCGGCGAGGGGAATGAGGACGTCGACGACGCGCGGATCGCGGAACAGGCCCAGCAGGCCGAGGGCCGGGGGAAGCCAGCGGTCGTCCGGCTCCTTCGTCCACTCCGCGAGCACGACGAGGACGTCGTCGTCGATCTTCTCCGGCGGGTTCGCGATCTCGCCGTACCGCATGAGGACGGCCGAGGCCGCGGCGCGGCGGACGACCGGGTCCTTGCTCTTCATCGCCTCCGCGACGGCGTCGCGGGAGTAGAAGGGCTCGAGGAGCAACACGTCGGTGAGGATCTGCTGGGCGTCGAAGGAGCGACCGCCCGAGAGCAGCGCGTCCTCGAAGTGGCCGCGGAAGGGCGCGCCCATCCTTCGCATCTCGGTGCGGGCCTCGTCGGCCTCGCCGGGCTCGTCCGAGGCCAGCCGCGAGAGGACGGATCGGGCGGCGAGAGTGTCGCCAAGAACCGCGTCGAAAACCCGCCATCCGGCGTAGAGCGCGACCACGACGGCGAGCGCGACCCAGGCCCGCCGGGCCGGCCGGGTGACGTACCAGTTCTTCTTTCGACGTTTCGCCATGCTGGACCTCCGGTCCCTACAGCGTAATACTTCACGACCCATGGAGGTGGAACCCGATTTCACGAACCTGGTCCGTCACCGTTTCCGCGTGGAAAAGGTGGACGAGGGATCACGCCTGGACAAGTTCCTCGTGATCCGCTTCCCGGGCTACAGCCGCAGCCTGCTCCAGAGACTCGTGAAGGAGGAGCACGTCCGGCTGAACGGGAAGACGACGCGGCCGGGCCGGCAGCTGAAGAAGTTCGACCAGGTGGACGTCCACCTGCCCGAACTCACGCGGCCGTATGCGCGCCCCGAGAACATCCCGCTCGACGTGCTCTACGAGGACGACGTGCTGGCGATCATCAACAAACCGCCGAACCTCACCGTGCATCCGGGCATCGGACAGCGGGACGGGACGCTGGCGAACGCGCTCTCCTACCGCTTCGGCGAGCTCTCCAACGTGCAGGGCAGCCTGCGGCCGGGGATCGTGCACCGCCTGGACAAGGACACGTCCGGCGTGCTGATGGTGGCGAAGGACGACAAGCATCATCATCTGCTCTCGGGGCAGTTCCGGGTGCGGACGGTCCGGAAGGAATACCGGGCGATCTGCCACGGCGTGGTGGAGCTGGACGCGGACCTCATCTCCCTCCCCATCGGGTCCGACCGCCATCGGCCGACGCGCATGGCGATCCGCCACGACATCGGCAAGGCGTCGGAATCGTTCTACGAAACCCTCGAGCGGTTCCCGAAGCACAGCTACGTCCGGGTGTTCCCGAAGTCGGGCCGGACGCACCAGATCCGCGTCCACATGGCCGCTCTGGGTCATCCGATCGTTGCGGACCCCCTCTACGGCGGTAAGATCTCCGAGTTCCGGGACCTCGTGGACCGGCAGATGCTGCACGCCCACCGATTGACGTTCCGTCACCCGGTCTCCGGCGAGGAAGTGACCTTCGAAGCGCCGATCCCCGAGGACATGAACCGGCTCCTTGCCCATCTCCGGGCCCCGGACGGGGCCGGACCGGCGAGTTGACACAGCCCCGGGCAGGACGCAGCCCCGACTCCCGTCGGAGCGGGGCGGGCACGACGAGGCATTGCGAGACATCGACAGAGGAAGAGACATGAGCGATCGCAGGGACTCGCGGGGTCGAAGGAAGCCCCGCGGCAGGAAGCCCGCAGCCGAGACCGG
>JBDLIY010000524.1:0-2880 GCA_039714635.1 Planctomycetota bacterium | reverse complement strand
ACCGGCCGCTCACCGCGAGATTGCCGAAGACGTTGCGGTCCTTCGCCAGGCGCGCGATCCCCGGGTCCCCGGGGCCGACGAGCTTCACCATCTGTCCGTCGGCCGCGTCCACCCGGTAGATGCCCTTCCGCGTGGGGAAGTAGATCGCGTCGCCGGCCACCACGCCGCGGCCCCGCGGAGAACTCTCCTCGATCTCCGCCCGCCAGAGGATCCGCCGCTCGTCGCCCTTCCGCTCGGCCGAACCGAAGAACCGCGGCCCCGTCTTGACGGCGAAGAGCGGCCGCTCGCCCAGCGTCCTCGTGGAACCGGCCAGGAACACCACGCCGTCGCGGACGCCCAGCACGTACTCCGGGTCGAAGCCGTTCACGACCTCGTCCCGCCCGAACCGCGCGTGCGTGACGAACCCCGTGGCGAGGTCGGGCATCTGGAAGTAGACGAAGAGCCGGTCGGCGTCGAGCGGCGCGACGTAGAGGAAGCGGTGGTCGAGGATCGGCGGGTTCGTGCGCCACGGCTGTCGCGCGCGGATCGCCCGGGCGTCGAGGCCCGGCCGCCGCTCCGCCTGCTCGTAGGTGTGGATCCAGAGGATCTCCCCGGACTCCCCGTCGAGCGCCGCCACCGCGCCGGAGTTGCTGCAGACGTAGACGATGCCGTTCCGGGTCGAGACCGAGGACGGCCCGACGCCGGGCTCGTAGCTGGCGACCGCCTCGCCGCCGCCCGCGCAGACCGACGTCTGCCACAGCGGCCGCAGGCGCCCGGGTCCGCCGGAGACGTCGAACGCCGTGACGAGCGTCTGCACCCGCGCGTCCACCTGCGACGCGGCGCAGTAGAGGCGCGTCCCCACGAAGGCCGGCGCGCCGTGGAACGCCATGTTCCGGAACGTCTCCTCGAACGCCGGGTCGCTGCCCCCGCGCTGATCGAGGAGCTTGCCCTGCGACGCGAGCGAGAGCGTCAGCAGTGTGTCCTTCGCCGTCTCCTCGCCGGGCTCGTACCACGGGTTCGTCTCCGCCGGGTCGCGGAACGGGAGCGCCAGGAGTCCCGTCGCGGGATCCACCGTCGCGAACGCGGGAAGTTGTCCCACGGACGAGTTCTGCCCCGGGTCGGCCTCCGGGTCGCCGGGGAAGGCCCAGTTCACGTGGGGCAGGAGCGCCGCGAGCGACTCCTTCGTCGGCGCGAAGTCCGGCCCCGGCAGCGCGAGCGAGCGCACGACGAGGTGGCCGGGCACGATCACCTCGCCGTCGACGATCAGCGGATGAACCGGCAGGGCCGGCGAGGCCTCGCGCTCGTCTTCGTCCTCCGCCTCCGACAGCGGGATCTCGTACGCCCAGTAGAGCGTCAGCGGTTCCGGGCCCGGCCCGCCGCGGCCGCCGTCCCGCCGGGAGGATCCGCCGGGCGTGACCCAGCCCGGCGCGGCGCGCGACCCGGCGCGGACGGGCGCCATCCCGTCGAGAACGTCGGCGAGCTTCTTCGTTCCGCCGGCCAGCGTGACGGTCGTGTCTCCGGGCAGTCGGGCGGCGCGGGCCCTCATCTCCTCGAGGAGCAGCCGGTCCCCGCGCTTCGCCGCGGCGAGGGCGGCGCGGGCGATGAGGTCGGCACGACGGACGTGGGGGATCTCGCCCTCGGGATACAGGCGCAGGATCTCGAGGAAGTGGCGCAGGGACGTCTCCGCGTCCCCGCGCTTGAGCGCCCGCGTGCCCAGGGCGAGCATGGCCTTCGGTCCGTACGAGGACATCGGCCAGTGCCGGGCGACGAACCGGAGTCGGTCGGACCGTCCGTGGCGCAGGCCCTGTTCGAGCGTCCGTTTCGCGCGCGGGTCGGTGATCTTCCGGTAGACGGCGAGCCCCTCGGCCGGCCAGCCGTGGATGCGGCTCTTCACGTACTCCCGGATCCCCAGGCACGTCCGGGCGGTGACGCGGAAGACCTGGGACTTCGCGCGGTCGGCCGCCTCGTCGTAGAGCGACGCCGCCTTTCGCCAGTCCCCTTCCTTCTCGGCTTTCGCCGCGTCGCCGAGGAGCCGTCCCAGCTCCTCGTTCTTCTCATCGACCCAGACGGTGGTGGGGGCGGCCCGCTCCTGCGCCGGCGACGGAGCGGGGGCGGTGAGGAGGAGCATCAGCGCGGGAACGAGGAAGAGCGATCGCCTCATGGCGTTCCATCCTAATCGGGGTCCGAACAGAGTCCAGCCACCGTCCTCGCATCAAACGGTGTCAGGACCGTTTTGCCGCGCCTGGCCGGTTGCGCGGTGTTTTTGTCCTGACACCTTTTGGCGCCTTTTGGCGCCCCTGGCGTCCTCGGTTCGCCGGCACGCGGTTTGAGACGTGTCCGGGTGACACGTTGATTGCAGGCGGCGGCGGAGCGGGCGGGCCGCGGGGAGCGGTCCGCCGGGAAGGCCGCGCCGCCCGGAAAAGGCGGGCCCGAGACCCGTCGACGGGGAGCGCATGCGCGAAGCGGCACACCGCGGAAAACGGACGCGTTCGAAAACGAACCGGCTCAGTGCGGATCTGAAACATCCGGATTCGGCCCTCGATGGTTCCGCGGAGAATCCGAGTCGGAAGTGGTGCGACACGTTCGCGGCGGGGGAGGGCGCCTGATGCCGAGCCCGTCCGCGGCGCCCCTCCGGCTGGCCCCCGAAGAGCGCGCACGGCTCGAGCAGATGGTCCGCAGCCCCTCCACGCGCCAGGCGATCGCCCGCCGCGCGACCATCGTCCTCCGGGCCGCGTCGGGCGAGGCGAACGCGGCGATCGCGCGACACCTCGGCGTCTCCCGGTCGGCCGTCTCGCGGTGGCGGGCCCGGTTCCTCGAATCGGGCTTCCGGGGGCTCGAGGACGAGCCGCGCACCGGGGCGCCCCGGCAGATCCCCGCGGACCGCCTCGCGTGCGTTCTGCG
>JBDLIY010000523.1:0-2881 GCA_039714635.1 Planctomycetota bacterium | reverse complement strand
TCGTCGGACATTTCTAGAACCAGAGCCGCAACCCACTGAACCACTGATAGTTACGAACTCTTCGCCGTCTGGATTTTCTCCGTGAGGACCGGCAGGACCTCCATCACGTCGCCCACGACCCCGTAGTCCGCGACCTTGAAGATCGGGGCTTCCGGGTCCTTGTTGACCGCGACGATGCACTTGGAGGACGACATGCCCGCCAGGTGCTGGATCGCGCCGGAGATGCCGCAGGCCACGTAGAGCTTCGGGGAGACGGTCTTTCCCGTCTGCCCGACCTGCTCCGCGTGGGGCCGCCAGCCGGCGTCCACCACGGCCCGGCTCGCGCCCACGACGCCGCCGAGAGCGTCCGCGAGGGCCTCCACGAGGTGGAAGTTCTCGGCATCCTTCATGCCGCGGCCGCCGGCGACGACGATGTCCGCCTCCGTCAGGTCGACCTTCCGCTCCTCGGGCTCGCGGACCTCCTTGATCACGGCGCGCAGGGCGCCGGCCACGTCGACGGTCACCGCCCCGACCTCGCCGGAGCCGTCCGCGCCCTCCGCGGGCGGGAAGACGTTCGGCCGGAGCGTCATCACGACCGGCCAGCCGGCGGGCTCGACCGTCGCGCGGACCTTTCCGCCGTAGACCGGGCGGACCGCGGCCAGCTTGCCGTCCGCGACGTCGAAGCCGACGACGTCGGAGATGATCCCGCAGGAGAGACGGGCGGCGAGCGCCGGCCCGGCGTCCTTGCCGGTCATCGATGCGGCCATCAGGACGACCGCGGGGTCGGCCTCCGCCGCGACGGCCGCCAGGGCCGTCCCGAAGCCGTCGGCGGTCATGCGGGCCAGGGCGGCATCGGCCACCGTGTGGACCTTTGCGACGCCGAGTCCGGTCAGGGCCGGCGCGGCGCCCGACGGGTCCTCCCCCACCACCACGGCGGACAACGGTCCACCGAGCTTCTCCGCCAGTTCACGGCCGGCGAAAACGATCTCGAATGCACTCTTCCGAAGTCCGGAAGCGTCGTATTCCACGAAGGCGAGTACTCCGGTAGGCATCTCTCACCCCCCTTAGTAGAGCTTCTGCTCTTCGGAAAGAACCCGGACGAGTTCGTCCACGACCTCGACGCCCTCGCCGAGAACGCGCCCCTCGGCGCGGGGCGCCGGGAGATCCATCGCCGTCACCGCGAGCTTCGGCTCGGCGGCGGCCGCGGGCTGCTCGGCCAGCGGCTTCTTCTTCGCCATCATGATGCCCTTGAGCGCGGTGTAGCGCGGCTCGCAGAGGCCCTTCTGCACCGTGATCACGGCGGGCAGGGCCACCTCGAGCTCCTCCTCGGCGCCCTCGATCTCGCGCCGGACGGTCGCCTTGCCGTCGGCCACGTCGAGGCCGACCGCGAAGGTCACGCAGGGCAGCCCGAGTTCGCCGGCGAGCAGGTGAGGCACGGCGCCGTCGTCCGTGTCCACGGACTTCCAGCCGGCGAGGACCAGGTCGGCGCCCTGCTCCTTCACGGCGGCCGCGAGGGCGGCGGCGGTGGAGGCGGCGTCCCGACCGGGCGCGTCGTCGACGAGAAGGACGCCTTCGTCCACGCCCATCGCGAGCGCGGTGCGGATCTCCTTCGTGGCTTCCTTCGGCCCGAGGGTGACGACGGTCACCTTTTCGGCCACTCCGGCCTCCTTCAGCTGGATCGCGCGCTCGACGGCGATCTCGTCGTAGGGACCGACGACCCACTCGATTCCCGCGGGGTCGATGGCGTTGCCGGAGACGGCGATCTTGCTCGCCGTGTCGGGAACGCGCTTTACGAGAACGATGATCTTCATGGGGCAAACTCTCCTGAGAGGATCCGGCGACAACTCCCGCGGAGGGCAGACGGGACCCGGATTCGGGCGGTTCAACGATCTGCCAATGGCGAGGAGGACGCCCGGAACTCCGCCGCCCGGGCGTCACCGGCGATGATGCCGCATCGGGGCGGTCACGTCCACCTTCGATGCAGTGTTACACTTCGGCATGCGCTCCCGATGGTCGGTGGTCGTCGGTCTCCTCGTCGCGCCCGTGATCGTCCTCACCGCGTTCACTCTCTGGCGGCACGATCGCGACGCCGGGGAGTTGGACGCTCTCGTCGCCGCCCTGCCTCCGAAGCCCGCGGCCCGACCCGCCCTCTCCTCCTTCGAGAGGCACGGCCCGGCCACCCGGCTGATCGAGCAGCTGGCGGAGGCCCGCCGCCTGGGGACCGGCGCGAGTCTGGGCGGCCGCACTCTCGCGGCGGTCCGGCGGAACGAGGTGCTGTCCGAATTGGAGAAGCGGCTCACGGAGAGATCGGACCCGGAGACCCGCCGGATCGCCGCGGCGGGCCTGCGGGCGGACCTCGACGTGGCCCCGGACTGGGCGGGAACGGTGCGCGACGGCCGCATCCGCTGGCTGCGCTGGGTGGTCCGGCTGCGGGAGGCCGGGAGCTTCGAGGAGAACGAGGTGCTGGGGGCGCCGAGCGAACTCCGCCGCGCCCTCGGCGGACGCCGGCTCTCGGACGGCGATCTCCTCCGGGGGTGGCGGACCATCGAACGGTTCTTCGATCGGGCGGAGGAGGTTCCGCTCGACCGCGACGACTACGCCGCCGCGTTGGACGCGTTGGTCGAGTCACCCGACCCCACCGACGACCCGATGGGCGCCTACTTCGCCGTCTACGCGACGCGGGACTTCAAGTCGTCCCGGCGGAGAATGCAGAAACTCCGGGAGCGGGAGGAGCGGCTCCTGCGGTCACTCGAGTAGGGACGCCGGGAGAAGACTTGCGTATACGCTATAGAAACCGCATAATAGAGGGATATGAGCGGTCTTCGGGAACTCCGGGTCCGGGCCGGGCTCACGCAGGCGGAGCTCGCCCGACGCGCGGGCCTTCGCCAGGCGACGATCAGCG
>JBDLIY010000522.1:0-2890 GCA_039714635.1 Planctomycetota bacterium | reverse complement strand
TCGATGGCGTCGGCGGCGAGCATGTAGGCCGAGCCTCTTGTGAGGATCACACTCGGGTCGCCGCCCCGGTTCGGCTCGATCTCGTCTCGCAGGTGCGAGATGTGAACCTGCAGCGTCGACTCCTCGCGGCCGGTGCGCCGTTCGGGCCAGAGTGCGTCGACGATTCGCTCACGGCTCACCGGCGTCCCGGCATGGAGCGCGAGGAGGATGAGGAGCGCACGGCGTTTCGGGCCGGTGAGGTCGATCTCCTCGCCGTTCCGCGAGATAGAGAGCGATCCGAGCAGCGATAGATGCAGGACGGCGCCGGGCCCCTCTCTCCCGACTGCGGCGATGTCGACTGTCCGGTGGCTCATGTGCAGTCCCCCGCAGCTCAAGGCTACGCGCACCGGTTAATCGCGGGTTAATGGGCTTTCGGCCCCATTTGGGGGGCGGCAGAGACGGTGCGATGTATGACATCGCACAGCACCCTCGTCCGGCCCGTGATCCTCTTGACCATCGCGCTCATGTTTCAGATCCCGGCGGTGGCATCCGATGTAGCGACGGTCGATGAGGCCCAGACCGAAGAGGCGGCACGCCGTGCGCCGCCCGTCCGTCGGCAGGCGCGGCCCGCCGCCGACGGCGCCCCGAGCGCCTTCAGGCGCTCGGCCGTCACGCGGACGAAGCCGTCGTCGCGCACGGCGACGCGGCCGAGCGGACGCGGTCCCTCCTCGGCTTGCCCCTCCTCGGCTTGGACGTGTGGCGCCGCGAGCAGGGCGACGATCAGCAGGACGAGGAGGCGGGGGAGGGCGCGCATGGCGGCCATCGTATGCCGGGGCGGACGCCCCGCGGGCAGGTCAGGTCCGCTTCTCGAGCGCTCGCCCGAGGAGGAAGAGGAGCGCCCCCGCTGCCATCACGCCGAGTTCCTGCATGAGGACGCGCCGGTCGCCGCCCCGCACGCCGCTCTCGAGCTCGTCGACCGACATCCGCCGTCGCGCCATCCATCGAAGCGGAACGCGGGCGGGGCGCCGTGTCAACGGCGCGAATTCGTCGCGCGCTGTGCGTGGGTGGCGACTTCGGCTTGATCGAGCTGCTCCGCTGCATCTCGAGCCGTTCCGCTGTAGCTCGAGCCGTTCCGCCTCATCTCGTGTTGGTCCTCGGGCCTTCGCCACCACGCGAAGCCGGTCTCGTCCGGAATGTCGTCGTAGGTCAGCAGCAGCTCGGCGGGCGCGGACCTCACATTCCGAACGCAGATGCGCGCGGCTTCTTCAGCTTGAGCCTGCCGTCCTTCGTCCACTCGATCTGGTCGTCGTGCTCGCGCAGCCACGCGAAGTCGATCTGGTCAGGGATGTCGTCGATGGTCAGCAGTCGCGCCACCGGCTCGATGGTCGGCGGCTCGCCGGTCAACGAGACCTGGATCCCGCCGACGGCCGGCATCCCAGCCCGGGGCGTGATCCGCAGGTCCTTCCCCGGCACGCCCTCGACGAACAGCAGCCCGTCGTGCACCAGCCCGTGGCATGACGAGCAGAGCGAGGTCAAGTTCCTCGCCACGCCCTTCCCGCCGCGCCCCTCCCACAGGATGTGGTGGACGTGCAGGTAGCCCTTGCGGCCGCAGTGCTTGCAGCGATGCCCGTCGCGGGCGAGGACCCGTTCCCGGACCGCGTCCGACACCGACCCGTCGCTCGCGGCCGCCGCCACCTCCGCGGCCGGCGCCGGCTCGTCCGCGTCATCCGCGCGGACGTTCGCGCGGACGTCCGCGCGCTCCGCCTCGACCACCACCTTGTAGATCGACTCCTCGACCCGCTCCCGACCCGGCACGCTCCCGTCCGGCCTGGTGCTCAGCACCAGCTGCGCCATCGCCCGCACCGCGTCCTCGTCGCTCATCGCCGAGCCGGTCTCCGCCTGCAGCTTCCGCTTCGCCTGCGTCCACTCCTCGTAGCCGACCGCGTCGACCTCGGCCGCGATCCGGAACGTCAAGGTCGGCAGACCGCCGCCCCCGCCGCCCTTCCCGCCGTCTTCCCCGTCACCCGTCCCTCCGCCGGGCCGCTCCCCCTTCTTCGCGCGACGCACCATGCTCCGGAGCTCCCGGCAGTCGACCTCCTTCGCCTTGTCGATCCAGTCGGCCTCGGTCTCCGGCATCGCGACCCGCAGCAGCAGCAGCGCCTTCGACCAGCCGATCTTGCCAGTGCAGAAGGTCTGGTCGACCGCCTTCAGCTCGAGCAGGTCTCGGCCGGCAGCGACCGATTCCTGCGCCCGCCGCCGCGCCATGCCGAGCTCACAGACCGCGTAGCTCACCGCGTCGGGATAGCCGGCCAGCGGGCTGAGCCGCCGCAGCTGCATATCCCAGAGGTAGAAGGCCAGCTCCCGCTCGCCGCAATCGACCCGACGCGCCGCCACCGCGAGCCGCTGCCGCATTTCCGGCACATCCAGCCCGAACACCAACTCCACGACCTCGTTTGCATTCGCCATAGACATAGAGTAGTCGCGTGACTCCGGCTGGCAACCCCCGATTCCTACAAACAACCGGTCATATATGCCCGGGTCGCGCGACCGAGCCTGTCGCCGCAACGGACAGGGCGCATCTCGCTCCGCTATGCATTGCACGTTCTGCGCAGTTGCACCGCTGCCGCTCCCTTCCGAGGCGCCACCGACAAAGATCATGGCGCGCCGCGGGGCTGCTCCGTCCTCTCCGCACGGCACGGCATCTCCGCACGGCACGGACTCCGCGCGCGAACGTCCGCGCGTACCTCGCTCCGCTCCTCACGTCCCGAAGCGGTCGACCCCGCTGCCTGTCTCTTCGGAGCCACCACGGCCACGGATCCACGCCTGCCGCGAGGGACCCTCGCCTCCGCGGCGCAGCCCGGACTCCCCGCGCGGACGTCCGCGCATTCCCCGCTCCGCTCCGCAGGTCCCG
>JBDLIY010000521.1:0-2905 GCA_039714635.1 Planctomycetota bacterium | reverse complement strand
CTTCGTGGGAAAACGGGCCGGGCCCGAGCCTGGTTTCCCGCGTGGGAAAACGATTCTGGCGGTTCGGGCCGGGCGATCACGGCGGGGCTTCCCTTCGCCGGCGCAGGCACGATGCCGGTGAGAGTCCCGCGGGGTTCCGACGGCGAGGAGGCGTTCGACCAATGCCCTCGGTCATCCCCTCATCGAGTTCGCCTGATTCGGCCTGGACCTTCCCTGCCTGTCGTGCTGGTTCTGCCTGTTTCCCGCGCTCAGTCGGCGTTCGCCGCCGCCCCGGACGGGCCTTCACCCAACCTCCCGGCCGTCGCCGGCGTCGGCCAGCGCCATCCGCGCCCGTTCTCCTATGTGGGGAGACGGATCGAAGCCCCACCCCACGAACTGCCCGTCGCCTCCCTCTCCGGCCCCCCCTTCTCTGGTCAGGTAGTACCGCTCCAGCGGCGCACGCCCCTCGACCCGGAGCCGGCCGCTCTCGATCAGGTCGTTGCACGTCGCGCAGTGCTGGGCGAGGAACTCCGGCGTCGCCGGCGTTCCGTCGCGGAACGGCTTCAAGTGCGATTGCTCCAGCGGCACCGGATTCGAGCAGCCCGGCCGTCGGCACCGATGCCCGTCCCGCGCCTCCACGTGCCGCCGCACCTCCACCGGGATGTACCGACTCGCCGCCGGCGCCGCCTCGACCGGACGCTCCGACGCCCCGTTGTCTGCCGCCCCGTTTCCTGCCGTCTCGTTCTCAGCCGCCCCGTTTCCTGCCGCCCCGCTTCCTGCCGCACCGGCTTCCGTCGCCCCGGCGCCCGCCGCGCTCTCCTTCGCCCGGGGACACCGGTCCCGCCGATGTTTCACGTCCTCGCAGTCGCACAGGTAGTCCGCGACGAGGTTGTGAACCTCGGCCCCGTTCCCCAGCGCCTCGACCCACTGCTCGAAGGGCACCGTGAGGTTCTCCCCGGGCGCCGGCACCCAGGTGTGCGCGCATTGCGGGCACAGGTTGATCGAGAGGTACGGCCCGGCCTTCGCCGCGTCCCGACCGGTCGGATCGACTTCCGGCGCCTGATCCTCCGCCACCGGTTCGAACAGGGCCGTGTTCTCGACGAACTTCTTCGCCAGCGCCGGCAGCAGCTGGTCTTTCGGGATCGACTCGCCGACGATCTTCATCATCTTCTCGCGCGCCGCGCGCGTCGCCTGGACCTGCGCCGGCGTCAGCCGCGAGGTGACCCTCGTCACGTCTTCGTCCGTGCCGCGCCGCACGCGCTCGCTCTGCCGCTCGAGATCCCGGTTCGTGTGGCCGAGGGCGAAATCGATCCACTCCTCTTCGTTCCGCTCCGTCGCGATCTTCACGAACTCCCGCGCCTTCGTGTAGGTCAGATCGCCGCGCTCCAGCGCCTCGCGCGTCATCGGCAGGCGTTCGAGGTGTCGGCCGAGGAAGCAGAACAGGTCCGCGAGCTTCCCCGGGATCCCGAACTCCTGGTCGGCGTAGTCCGCGAACCGCGCGTAGCCCGCGTGCCGGTGCACGTTGTCGAGGTAGAGCCGCCGCAGCGCCAGGCAGAGTTCGAACTCCCCGCGCTGCACCTCCCCCCAGCGCCGCCGCACGAGCCGCTCGACGGCCCGGTGGGGCGTCGTCCGGTCCCTGACCCAGTCCGAGATTGCCATGTCACTCCTCCTGATCGCTTTCGTCCGTTTGTCGGATGTTAGCAATCGGGGGTGACAACCTTCGGCGGCCCGGACCGGTTCAGGGGGAGATCCGGCTCACACGTACCCCCAGTCCCCCCGCTCCAGCCGGTACTTCACGACGTCGATGCCCTCGTCCTCGAGCCGGTAGCTCTTCTCGAACGCCATCCCGATCTTCTCCATCACCCGGATCGACGCGCGGTTCTCCGGCATCGCGACGGCGACGACGGTCTCCACGCCGAGCACCTCGAACCCCTGGTTCACGAGCGCCAGCGAGCCCTCGGTCGCGTAGCCCTTCCCCCAGGCGTCCCTCCGGAAGCGGTAGCCCAGCTCGATTTCGTCCAGGGCGTCGATGAACGGCCGGAAGTGGAACCAGCCGATGAAGCGGCCCGTCTCCTCGCCGGTCTTCTCTTCCACGGCCCAGAACCCGTAGTGATCGAACGCGTCGTAGTAAGCGAGGAGCTTCGGGATCACCTGCTCCTCGACGGTCCGACGGGGCGTCGGCAGCCCGCCGTGCGTGTAGCGCGTCACCTCCGGGTCGAGGTCGAGCTGATAGAGGTTCTCGACGTCGTCCGTCGTCAGTTCGCGGAGGCGGAGGCGCTCCGTTTCGAGATAGACGGTGCTCATGTTCGCTCCGGAAATCTGCGCCTTCGGAGGGCGCAGGTTGGCGTCAGAAGTTCTGTTTGGGTCGGTGGTTCGGGCGGTCGGTGCCTATGAGTACCATTCATTTCACGGGGATCTGGATCTCGGAGATCTGGTCCTCGTCGACCACCAGCGCCGGGTTGTGGAAGTAGATGACCCGCGGCGGGCCGGACGGCGTCCGGTCCTTCGCGGCCGCCCAGGCCGTCAACTTCCCGATGATCTCGCCCTCCCGCGCGCCGTAAGGGCCCTTCACCACCATCGACGCGACCTCCATCGACGGGATCGGGCGCACCTCGGCGCCCTCGGGCGACTTCGGCGGCGGGCCCATCACCATCAGCGGCACGATCACCTCCGTCCGGAGATCGGACGGGTCCGCCACCTTCGTCGGGTCGTTGGTGTAGACACAGACCGCCGTCGGCATGAACATCACGCCCGTCTGCGCCGCGAGGCCGAACGCCTTCGCGATCGACTCCGCCAGCCCGTCGTACGGCCCCTCGTGGATCAGCACCAGGCCGTAATAGGACTCCGTCTCCTTCGTCGCGACCTCGTCGAGCTTCATGGAGAGCTTCGGCATCGCGAAAGCGCCTTCGGCCACCTCCGGGTTCCA
>JBDLIY010000520.1:0-2905 GCA_039714635.1 Planctomycetota bacterium | reverse complement strand
TCCGAACGCCGGGAGTTCTTCGGCGAGACGGACGAGATCGTCCGGAAGAAGCTCGACGCCGCCCTCCGCGCCGGCATCGCCCCGATCCTCTGCCTGGGTGAGACGAAGGACGAGCGCGTCGCCGAGCGGACCGAGGAGGTCGTCACGCGCCAGGCGAAGGCGGCGTTCGAGGGCCTGGACCGCGAGCAGATGAAGGGCATCACGATGGCCTACGAGCCCGTCTGGGCGATCGGCACGGGCCTGACGGCCACACCGGAGCAGGCGCAGGACGTTCACGCCCTCCTGCGCGGGATTCTCGCCGGGATGTTCGACGACGAGGTCGCTCAGACGGTGAGAATTCAGTACGGCGGAAGTGTCAAGCCGGATAACATTGGCGGACTTATGACCAAATCGGACATCGACGGCGCGCTGGTCGGCGGGGCGTCGCTCGAGGCCGGTTCGTTCGCCGGGATCGTCCAGTTCGACCCCAGCCACTAACGAGGACAGGACCAATGTTTGTCGACATCTTGAGGGTCATCCTCTTCATCGCGTTCATCGCATCGTCGCTGTTCCTGATCGTCATCATCCTCCTCCAGGAGGGGAAGGGCGGCGGCCTGGCGGGCGCGTTCGGCGGTATGGGCGGCGAGGCGTTCGGCGTCGGCACCGGCGGCATCAACAAGGCGACTTCGATCCTCGCGACGATCTTCATCCTCGCGGCGGTGATCCTGGGCGCGACCCAGTCCACCAGCCTGGCGCCGGAGAGCGACCAGCCGGTGCAGGAGCAGCCCGCCGACGAGACGGACGAGGCGGAGACGCCGGAACGGCCCGCCGAGACGACGGACGAGTCCAAGCCGGACGAGCCCAAGTAGGTAACGCATGCGCAGCATGACCGGCTTCGGGTCCGCCTCGAAGACGCGGGGCGGGGTCAGCGCCACCGTCGAGGCGAGGTCCGTCAACAACCGCTTCCTCAAGGTCTCCATCCGGTGCCCGCAGTTCCTGTCGGCCCGCGAGCACGAGATCGAGGGAATGGTTCGCGAGCGGGCGGAGCGCGGCACGGTCGCCCTCGCGGTGCGGGTCGTGCGGGACAGCCACCCGATCCGCGTGCGCCTGAACGAGTCCGCCGTCGCGGACTACCGGAAACTCCTGAAGAAGCTGGCGAAGTCGGCCGGGACGGAGACCACGCTGGAGCTCGGGACACTCGCGAAGCTTCCCGGGATCTTCGACACCGAGGAGGTCGACAGCGGCCTCGACGACGAAGCCTTCGCCATCGTGGCGGAGACGGTCGGCACGGCCCTCGATCGCATGACCCGGATGCGGGCCCGGGAGGGCGCGAACCTCAAGCGGGACTTCACGAAGCGCGCTGGTGACATCCGGAGAATCGTGAAGGCCCTCGCCAAGCGGGCCCCGCAGGTCCCGGTGGAGTTCGGCCGGCGGCTCCAGGAACGGGTCAACCGCTTCGCCGCGGGCGAGGGCGTCTCCTTCGAGGAGACCGACCTCATCCGCGAGGTGGCGGTGTTCGCGGAGCGATGCGACGTGACGGAGGAGGTGACGCGGCTCGACAGCCACCTCCAGCAGTTCGACGCGGCGATCAAGGGGGACGGTTCCCTCGGCCGGCGCCTCGACTTCCTGATCCAGGAGATGATGCGCGAGGCGAACACCATCTCCGCGAAGGCCTCGGACGTGGCGATGTCGCGCCTGTGCGTGGACCTGAAGGTGGAGCTGGACCGGCTGAAGGAGCAGGTCCAGAACGTCGAGTGAGCGGCGGCCTGCTCGTCGTCGTCTCCGGCCCCTCGGGCGTCGGGAAGACGACGGTGGTCGAGCGGCTGCTCGAGAGATCGGACTTCGAACGGGCGGTCACCGCGACGACGCGGGAGCCGCGCGGGGCCGAGGTCGACGGGGTCGATTACGAGTTCCTGACGCGCGACGAGTTCGAAGCGCGGGTGGACGACGGCGGGTTCCTGGAGCACGCCACCGTCCACGGGAACCGGTACGGCACGCCGAAGGCGACCGTGGAGAGGATCCTCGGCCGCGGCGGCGTCTGCATCCTGAACGTGGACGTGCAGGGCGCGGCCTCGATCCGCGGCACGGTTTCACCGGCGATGGACGTCTTCCTGGCGTCCCCGTCGGCGGAGACGCTGGAAGCGCGCCTCCGCGGCCGCGGAACGGACGACGTGAAGACGGTGGAAGAGCGCCTGGCGACGGCCCGCGACGAGCTGGCCCGGCAGGACGAATACGATGTGACGGTGGTCAACGACGACCTCGACCGCGCCGTAGATGAACTCGCGGCGGTCATCGAGGAGCGCCGAAGGAGCCTGAAATGACAGAGGAACTGATCAAGAGAGTCGACGACCTCGCCCTGGAGCTCGGCGGGCGTTTCCGCCTGGCCGCGCTGATCCAGCGCCGCCTCCAGGAGATCATCCGCACGGCCCCGCACGTGCTGCACCAGGGCCACGAGTCCCCGATCCGCATGGTCCTTCGCGAGATCGAGGAAGGGAAGATCGAGCTCGAGCAGGACGACGAAGTTCCGGACGCTTCGGTGCTTCTGGGCTGAGCTCTGGACTGAGTTCTAATCTGAGTTCTGATCTGGGCAGGGAGCTGTTCCCATGGCCACCGTCCTCCAGTGCGTGACGGGCAGCATCGCGGCCTACAAGGCCGCGGACCTCACGAGCAAGCTCGTGCAGGCGGGCCACGACGTCCACGTCGTGATGACGAAGTCCGCCACCGAGCTCGTGAGGCCACGGACATTCTCCGCCCTCTCGCGGAACCCGGTCCACGCGGACCTCTGGGACCCGGCCTACGCCCACCTGACGGAGCACATCAGCCTGGCCGAACTGCCGGACGTCGTCGTCCTGGCCCCGGCCACGGCGAACACGCTCGGCAAGATCGCCAACGGCATCGCCGACGAGATCGTCACCACGACCCTGCT
>JBDLIY010000519.1:0-2908 GCA_039714635.1 Planctomycetota bacterium | reverse complement strand
GACGCCGGGAGCTTCAGGATGCGGTAGAGGAAGCCGTCCTCGGGCTCCGACAGGTCCAGATCGCGGAACGCGAGTCTGGAGTTGATGCGCATCCCGCCGTCGTCGTGGAACCGCGCGCCGACGCCGAGCTCGAGGGTGCCCCGGTTCAGCTGGACCTTGTTCTTCTTCGCCAGACCCTGGAAGTTGCTGAGGTCGAGGCCCATGACGCTCGCCCGGAGCCACCCCCGCAGGTGCGGCTCGAAGCCCAGCTGGCCGAGCACGGCGATCTCGTCGAAGGCGGGCCGCTCGCGATCCGGCTCGCTCGGCAGGCTCGTCTTCGCGGAGCGGGCGAACAGCTGGAACCGCACGGCGTTACTGTCGGCGGTCATCTTCGGGGTGATGCCCCGGACCTCGATCTCGGTGCCCATGATGGGCATGTGCAGGATCGGGTCGACGGATTCGTCCCTCACGTCGATGGCCAGGTCCGAGACGTAGAAGGTCCCGATCGAGATCTCGGTCTGCGGAGCGTCGGGCGGGGGAGCGGGCTCGGCCGGCGGCGCATCCTCCAGGGGTTCCGGCGCCGTCTCCCCGGCCGGGGGCGACTCGGCGGCGACGGAGTCGTCCTCCGCCGGGGCGGCCTCCTCCTGCCTGAGGAGGACCCCCAGGACCCGGATCCCCTCCTTCTGCTTCACGATCCTGGCGCGCGGCGCGACGATCTCGACCGTCGAGATCTCCACCCGGTCGGGCCGCAGGCGCGTGACCGACGCGGAGATCGAGTCGATCGAGAGAAGCGGCGGCTCGTCGCGGCCGCTCTCGAGGATCACGTCGTCGACTTCGAGGTCGAACCCCCGCGAGAGATCGAAGTCCAGCTTCGCATTCCCGCGGTACCGCAGCTTGACCTCCGCCATCGCCGCGAAGCGGCCGTTCTCGATGTGGGACAGGTCCACGGACTCGGCGAGAGACGGCAGCGCTTCCATGATCTGCCCGCCGTGGATCCCCCCGATATCGACGCGCACTTCCGCGGAGGGGGGCTGCGAGAAGGGGCGGACGTCCGCCCGGACCTCGAACCGCTCGATGAACCGGGACGCCTTCGCGCTGAGGGCCAGGTTGATCGGGGCCGCGTGCCCGGGCTGATCCTCCCGGCTGGTGTCGATCGGCTCGGGATTCGTGAGGACGATGTCCTCGATCACGAGCGTCTCCGCGCCGGGCGTCTCGTCGATCACGGAGACCCGGTTCACGGCGCAGTGGAGCTTCTCGATCCGGACGCGCGGAGGGTTCTCCCGCGTCTTCATGAACGCTTCGAGCCGCGGCCCGGCGTCCGGACGGGCTTTCGGTTCCTTCCCGGCCGCTTCCGGCTTTCCGTTGCCCTCCTCGGTGGAGGGTGCGGGTTCCGTCTCCTCGGGAGTCGGCGAGATCGAGATGCCGAGGAACCGGATCGTGCCGTCCGATCTCATCCGGAATTCCCCTTCGAGGCCCGCGAGGGAGAGTTCGGCGATGCGAAGCTCCTCCGCCTTCTCCTCCGTTCCCTTCAGCATCTCCATGTCCATCGCAAGACGGTCGAACGCGAAGACGGGCACCTCGTCCGCGCCCTCGGCGACGACGACGTCCTCGACGAGGATCCGCGCGGCCTGGACTCCGGGCTTCGGAGTGTCGAGGTCGACCGTGACCTTCGTCGAGAGTCGGCCCTCCTCGAGGGAGAACGAGACGCCGGGCGGGAAGAGGGTCGAGAGTCGCTCGCCTCCGATCTTCTCACCGGAAACGCCCAGCTCCGCGTGGACCTTCGGCCCGCCCTTCGTCACCCGCCCCGAGACGTTCACCAGGGCGCCCGTTTCCGGCACCGTGAGCTTCGCGTCGAAGCCGGCACGGGCCGCGTCGCCCTGAACCTCGATTCCGTCCGACTCGAGGTCCAGGAAGAGGTGGATCTCCTCCGAGTCCTTGCGCTCCCGGTTCCAGAGGCTCAGCGACCCGCCCGTGAACGCGACCTCGCCGATCGTCAGCCGGGGTTCGCCTCCCGCGGTCGTCTCGCTCCCCGGGCCGTCTTCCGCGGTCGCGACCGGCTCGTCGGCCTGGCTCCCGACGATGGAAGCCCCGTCGATCGGGGCCTCGGCGGGAGGCGGAGCGCCGCCCACGGCGATCCCCAGGAGGCGGACCTCGCGCTTGTCCCAGCGCACCTGGAGCGAGGGATCCCGGCCCGTGATCCGCTCGATGTGGATGCCCTCGGCGCCGGCCTCGAAACCCGAGAGCGCCACCTCACCGCAGCGGAAATACTCCTCCTCGCCTTCCCGGACCGTGACGTCGGCGACCCGGACGTCCATCCGCGTGCCGTCGGCTCCAAACCGGATCTCGCCCGCCAGGCGGAGGTCGAGCTCGCCGTCCTGCATGCGGGGATCGATCCCGCCGGCGCGGAGCCAGGGCGCCAGGGACGTGAGGTCGATGTCGCGCCCCTTCACGTCGAGGTCGAGGTCCAGGCCGTCGCCCGGGGACGCCACCGTTCCGGAGATGCTGATCTCCTCCGCGATGCCGGGCGCCCGGAGGGTGATCTTCGCTTCGACCGGTTCGATCCCCGCCGCCATGTCGATCCGGAGCATTCCGGCGTCGACCGAGAAGTTCCGGAGCTCGATCGTCGACTCCGGCTCGACGGTCGCGTCGTGGAACCGGACGAAGTTGTCGGTCAGGATGACCCTGCCGAACTCCACGGCCACCGGCTCGCGCGGCCGGGGCGCTCCCGGGGGCGCCGGGGCGGGCGCCGGCGCCGGGGCCGGCTCGTCGTCCGTCGCGTCGTCCGTCGGGTCCCGCGGGAGGCTGACCAGGCGGAAGCCGGGGATGTGCAACTGGCCGTCGGCGTCCAGGCGGAGTTCGCTGTTCACTCCCGAGATGGTCACCTCACCGAAGCCGACCGCCACGTCCCCGCCGGCCACGAAGTCGTCGA
>JBDLIY010000518.1:0-2910 GCA_039714635.1 Planctomycetota bacterium | reverse complement strand
CCCTCGAGTTGCCGGGGGTTGGGGTTGATGAAGACCTGGTCGATCTCGGTCGTGGCGACCTGGCCTTCGATCGTGACCTTGACCCGGTGGTACTTGACGGCGAGCGGGATGTTTCGGATCTCCGGCCGCCCCGGCGGGTGGGGCCGGACGACGATGAACCCGTCGGCGAGGGCCGACCCGGCGAAGATCAGGAGGAACAGGCTAGCGAGCAATGCGGTGCGCTTCATGGCGGTGACTCCCCGTTGATGGTCAGGCCGTTATACGCCGCTGGGGTGGGGGAGTTCCTGCCCGTTCGAGGAATCTGAGGCGTCTCGCCGGTTGCATCCTCCCGACGGTCCCGGCACGATGTCACGAAGCATGGGGAACCCGTACGACCAACGCTACTCACGCGAGGGTTGGTACTGGGGAACGGCGCCGTCGAAGGCCTGCTTCCGAGTGCTCGAGCTGCTCCCTCCCGACGAGCCACGGACACTCCTCGACCTCGGGTGCGGGGAAGGCCGAAACGCGGTGTTCTTTGCGCGCAACGGCTACCGGGTAACTGCCCTCGACGCCTCGCCGGCGGGCATCGAGAAGACGCGACGGCTGGCCGGGGAGGCCGGAGTCCACATCGACACGATCGTGGCGGATCTCACGGTCCACCGGCTCGAAGATCCCTGGGACGTCCTCTTCTCCACGGGTGCGCTGCACTACACCCCGCCCGACCTCCGGGCCGAGTTGTTCGAGAACTTTCGGACGCACACCCGCGATGGCGGAATGCACGCATTCTCGGTGTTCGTGGAGAAACCGTTCATCGAGCCGGCGCCGGACGCCGAGCCGACGGCCCACGCCTGGCACTCCGGCGAACTCCTCTCCCGCTACCGCAACTGGGAGATCGTGGAGTGCCGGGAAGAGATCTTCGACTGCATGTCGAGCGGGGTACCGCACCGGCACGCGGTCAACCGGGTGATCGCCCGGAAGCCCGGTTCTTCCTGAGCTCACGGAGTGCGCCGTGATGTCCCCCGCGAGGACGGTGCGCCGAAGCGTGTTCACCACCTCTACCGCTTGACAGGGGCTCCTATTCTTGTAATCTGAATATTGAATATTCAAATTGCAGAACCCAAAATGATCGAGCGCACTCTCCAGGGACCGCTGCGACAACTCGCGAAGGTGTATCCCATCGTCACTGTGACGGGACCGCGGCAGTCCGGCAAGACCACCCTGTGCCGAGCTGCCTTTCCCCGGGCGGACTACGCCTCGCTCGAGGAGGCGGATGTGCGGGAGTACGCCGCGAACGACCCGCGCGGTTTCCTCGACCAGTTTCCGTCCATGGTGGTGCTGGACGAGGTCCAGCGGGCTCCGGATCTCTTTTCGTATATCCAGACCAGAGTCGATCAGGAGGACGTCGCCGGCCGGTTCATCCTCAGCGGGTCGCAGAACTTCCTCCTGCTGAGCTCGATCAGCCAGTCCCTCGCGGGACGCGCGGCCATTCTCCACCTGCTTCCGTTCTCGCGCGCGGAGCTGCTGGGTCGCCCCTCGATCTCCATCGACACCATCGGACATCGGGTGTCTCGCGTGCAGGATGCGGTGGACGGCGATCTCTTCGGGACGCTTCACCGCGGCTTCTATCCTCGAATCCACGACAAGGATCTCGACCCCGGCCGATGGCTGCGGGACTACGTCCAGACGTACGTCGAACGGGACGTCCGGGAGATCGTGAACGTGGGCGACCTCGAGGCGTTCGGTCGGTTCGTCCGGCTCTGTGCCGGCCGGAACGGGCAACTCCTGAACCTGAGCTCTCTCGCCAACGACTGCGGGATTACCCACTCTACGGCCCGAAGATGGCTGTCGATCCTCGAGGCGAGTTTCCTCGTACACCTGCTCCGGCCGCACCACCGGAACTTCGGGAAGCGGCTGATCAAGTCGCCGAAGCTCTACTTCCTCGACACCGGCCTCCTCTGCTACCTGCTCCGCATCCGGGATCCTGAGGACCTGCGCCATCACAGCTCTCGCGGCGCGGTCTTCGAGAGCTTCGTCGTCGCGGAACTCCTGAAGAACTTCCTGCACCGGGCGGAGGAGCCAGACCTCTGGTTCTGGCGGACATCGACGGGTATTGAGGTCGACGTCCTGATCGGGGATGGTGAGGAACTCACCGCGCTGGAGGTGAAGTCGGGCCAGACCGTCGCGTCGGACTTCTTCTCCGGCCTGCGGGCCTGGAGAGAGCTCGGGGGTGATCCGAAAGCCCCGGCCGCGCTCGTCTACGGCGGCGATCGTTCGTTCCGACGAGAGGGAGTGACGGTGTACCGCTGGTCGGACCTCTGAGCCGGTTCGGGGTATGATCACTGCGCACGAAGGAGAGCTCATGGTCGACGTGAGACGCAACCTCGAGGAGCACGCCGCCGTCATCGCGGCGCTTGAATCGAAGGTCGACGTCATCGAGGCGGCGGCGGCGGCCGTCGTCAAGTGCCTCGAGGATGGCGGCAAGGTCCTGTGGATGGGCAACGGCGGCAGCGCGGCCGACGCCCAGCACATGGCGGCGGAGATCGTGGGACGTTTCGTGAAGGAGCGGCCCGGCCTGCCCTCCATCGCCCTGACCGTGGACACCTCCATCCTCACCGCCGTGGGCAACGACTACGGCTACGACGAGGTCTTCGCCCGCCAGGTCCGCGCGCTGGGTGACCCGGGCGACGTCGTCGTGGCGATCTCCACCTCGGGGAACAGCCCCAACGTGTTGAAGGCCCTCGAGGCGGCGCGTGACCTGGGGATGGTCTCCGTCGGCCTGACCGGCGAGGGCGGCGGGAAGATGGTGGACGCCGTCGACGTCCTGATCGATGTGCCCGCGACGATGACGGCGCGGATCCAGGAGGCTCACCTCGTGATCGAGCACACGATCTGCGAAGCCGTGGACGAGGCGTTCGCGGGGTGAGCCCAACA
>JBDLIY010000517.1:0-2912 GCA_039714635.1 Planctomycetota bacterium | reverse complement strand
GCAAGGAGTTACGGGGTCAACATGCGCCTCGCGGTGGCGCAAGGCGCCCGCATGCGCCCCCGCGAGGCGCATGCGGCCGCTGCAACGTATTCTCACATCCAGACTTCGGGCGGCCGATGCCTGTGAGTACCATCTACTCCCAGTACTTCGCCTGCTTCTTGCGCTTCAGCGAACCGATCTGGGCGGCGTCGAGCTTGCAGGCGCTGATGCACTCCAGGCAGCGGACGCAGTCCTGGTTGCTCGGGCTGTCGCACAGGCGGTTGCCCGCCGGGCAGACCTTCGCGCAGAGGTTGCAGTCCTTGCAGAGCTCCTTGTCGACCTTGAGCCGCAGGAAGCTGATCTTGTTCAGCACCGAGAAGATCGCCCCGATCGGGCACATGCCGCGGCAGAACGGGCGCCGGAACAGCACGAACATCGCGAGGAACGCGTAGAGGATGAACATCCGGGGCTTGAGCAGGAACGCCGCCGCGTCGTCGCCGGCCCCCGCCGTCACGACGCCTCCGGCCTCCCCGACGCCGGACTCCTCCTCCTCCCCGAAGAGGTCCATGGAGTCGTCCCCCAGGTCGGCGAAGGGATCGTCCTCCTCCGCGAGGGCCGCCTCGCGATCCTCGGCGAGAGGATCGTCCTCCATCCCCATCGCCGCGCCCTCGTCGCCGAACGGGTCCTCTCCCCCGTCGCCGAACAGGTCCATCTCGTCGCCGCCGACGCCGGTGGGAACGGACGCCGCCTCGGCCTCCGCGAGCTCTTCCCCCTCCGCCGCCTCGGCCTCGTCCTCGACCTCGCGGCGCGCGGCGCCCAGCTTCACGGGGATCGCCGCCTCGAGCGTCCCGGCCGGGCACAGGTGGCAGAAGAAGAAGTCCCCGGCCTCGACCTGCTCCTCACCCTTGCTGATCCCGAACTCCATCGGGATCCAGATCACGGTAACGATCAGGAAGACGTACTTCGCGTAGGCGAGCACCTTCGGAAACTTCAGCTTCTTCTTCATCCCGGGGATCGGGATGTTGTGCATCAGGTCCTGGATCAGCCCGAACGGACAGACCCAGCCGCAGAGCATCCGGCCGATCAGGGCCCCCGCGAGGATGATCAGGCCGACGGAGAGAAACGGGATCATCCCGAGCGCCAGGAACTCGCCGATCGCGCCGATCGGGCAGCCGAACGCCGCCGCCGGGCACGCCCAGCAGTTCATGACGGGGACGCAGAACCCCAGGTTCGCGTAGAACCAGGGATTGAGCGCGAAGAGGAAGGCGAACTGCGTCACCCGACGCCACAGGTGCATCGGGGACATCTTCTTCTTCTTCTTCTTCTTCGCCGGCGGGGACGAAGGCTGGACGGGGAGTTGGTTCTCAAGCATGGTCCGGCGGCTCGTGGCCGCGCTCAGCGCGGCCGGGGACTACTCCGTTCAACTCTGGCACGGAGCGTTGTTGGCGAGGTCGATGAGTTCGCCCGACTCCTCGTGACGCTCCAGGCTCATTCGGGACACGAGGGACGTGAGGGCGATCTCTCCGACCTGCTCGGAGAACTCATCGGAGAGGACGGTCTGGTCGTCCCGCGGATCCGGCTTCTGATAGACCTGCTCGGCGTAACCGAACAGGCCCCAGCCGACGGACGCAGCCGCCGCGGCGAGGATGACGATGAACAGGAGGAAACGTACGGTCATGTCAGGACTCCCGGCCCGGCCTCGCGGTCCTGGAGGCGAATTCGGGCTTTCGACTCCGCGATCATATCCCCACGGCCGTGTCCTGAAAAGAAGCGCGGAGGGTGCCGGGGCCGCAGACGAACGCTAGAATGCCCCCGGGACCGCGTCGGGAGAGATCCGTGAGAAGCCTCATCGCCGCAACCATCGCCCTCGCCACCCTCTTCGTGTCCGCGGCCCCCGCCGCGAAAGACCCTTCGAAGGGCATGCAGTGGAAGAAGGACATCCGCGTCGCGATGGAGGAGGCGGAGGATCGCGGCGTCTGCCTGATGATCTACCTCACCCGGGACGACTGACCTATCGCGGACGCCGTGGAAGGCGGGGCCTTCCAGAGCAAGAAGATGGCGAAGGCGACGCACGAATACGTCTTCGTCTGGCAGCACCAGACCGAGCCCGACTCCTGTGAGAGCTACAAGCTCGTCACCGAGGAGTTCCTGGAGGAGACCTTCCTCCACCCGGCCTACATCTACCTGCGGCCCGACGGCACGGAGATCGACAAGGAACTCCGGGACCACCACATGTCCATCCCGGGCCAGAAGATGCTCCAGATCCTCGACCGCGCCCAGAAGGAGTGGGGTCGAGGTCTGACCGAGGCGGAGTACGCGAAGCACCGGGAGACGATGAAGGAGGCGGAGGAGCTGTTCGTCGCGCGGAAGGGCGAGGAGGCGAAGAAGCTCCTGAAGGGCCTCGGAAAGCTCCGCCAGCGCTGCGGCCTGAAGGAGCGCGCGAAGGCGATGCTCGCCGAGATGGCTGTCCGCGAGAAGCTGCTGGCCGAATGGAACGCCCGCGAGGACACCCGGCCGGCGCTGAAGGCGTCAATCGAGCGGTCGCTCCGCATCGGCGAGATCGTCCCGGCCTGGCGGACGCTGCGCAAGGCGTCGGACGACGTCGCGGAGGAGTTCGAGAAGAAGGTCCTCGAGGCGCTCTCGGAGTTGATCCGGTTGAAGCCGATCCGGCTCGACCGCGTCTTCGCGGACCAGCGCTCCTACTACTACCTGCGCGCAGAGTGGGAGACGGACCTGATGCCGTTCACGGGGCTGGTGCTGACGCTGGCCTACATGACGGACCGCGACCGGACGCTGGGTGGTTACGCGAAGTTCGACCAGCTCCGCCCGTACCGCCACCACCGTGCGGCGACGAGCCTCGACTCCCGGATGCTGAAGCTCCAGGACGTGACGAACGCGCGCGTGCAGCTGTGGCTGGACGACGTGTTGCTGGC
>JBDLIY010000516.1:0-2916 GCA_039714635.1 Planctomycetota bacterium | reverse complement strand
CCCAGCCTCCCCTCCGTCTCCAGGCGCAGGGCCAGGTCCACGGGGGCGTCCTCGCGGATCGCGATCCCCGCGGTGTAGCGGGAAGGCATCGCGGCGACGGGCTCGGCGTAGCGCTCACGATCCTTGCCGAAGAGGATCGCGGTGCAGCGTTCGTCCTCGGCCGCGTCCACCTCCACCGTGAGGCCCTCGGACCGGGCCGCCTGCCCCGCGAGGCTCGCCGTGCCCAGCGCCTTCTGGCCGATCTTCACCGCCTCGTCCGTCTCGTGGATCTCGTGGCCGGTGACGTACGCCACGGCCTCGTTCAGCCCCGTCACACCGAGGGACCAGGTGGCCCCGGCGAGGTCGAGGATCGGGGGTCGGTCGCCACGACCGCGGGCGAACGGCGCGAGCGGGCCGTCGGGGCCCGCCGCCGCGCGCATCAGGAACCGCTCCCGCGCCTTCAGCCCGCGGATCGCCAGGCCCGCCGCCGCCTCCACCTCCGCGTGGAACGCGCCGATGTTGCCCGACCCGGCCCGGAGCGCGGCCCGCGGCAGGTTGATCACCGCGCGCGCCCCCACCGTCACGGTGAGCGTCGAGGTGTCCGTCAGGCGCGACGGGTCCTCCAGCCTCACGCGCGCCCACGGCGTGCCGAGCAGCGGGATGTCCTCGCGGTCGAGCACGAAGAGCACCGGCTCCCGCGCCAGGGCCTCCCCCACCGCGCGGTCGAGCACGTCCCGGACGAGCCGGTCCTCAAACGCTCCCGGCCCGAGCGTCAGGGCGAGACGGGGCAGCTCCCCCCGCTCGCCGAGGCCGGCGCCCGTGCCGCGCACCTCGAGGAAAGCAGCCGTGAAACGGACGGAGACGTCGCGGAACTTCCCGTAGGTCTCCTCCATCACCCCGCCGTCGGCGCCGAGGGCCTTCCGCGCGGCGAGGATCGGGGGCGGCGCGAGGGAGAGCTCGATCTCCACGCCGGGGATGCCGGCCAGCTCGGTCAGGAGATGCCAGGCCTCCTCCCGGAGTTCCTCGTCGTCGAGGTCCGCCACCAGCGGCGCGAGCAGGAGGTTCAGCCGCGAGATCGTGATGCCGTGCGTGACGTGCGGGGCGAGCGACCGGACCGCGCGCCCGAGCCAGGCCGCGAACCGGCGGGGCGTGCCCACGGAGTCGGGCCGGAACTTCCCGCCCAGGCCGGGAATGCCGTGCGTGCGCACCGTGTCCGGGGAGAACGACGCCGCGAATACCCCGGAGGGCGTCTCGAGGCCGCTCAGGTGGATCCGCCCGGAGAGGTGGGCGTCGCTGACCTCCGCGTCGTAGATGTCCTCGAGGGCGTACTGGCGCATCACGGTGCCCGCGAGCCGCCCCGCGGGCGTTCCCCGGCGCTCGGACTCCTTCGGGAAGAGCGCCTGCTCCACCCGCCGCCGCGCCAGGTGGACGCCGCCGCGCCGGTCGGCGGCGGTGGCGAGCCCCCGGTCGAGGAGCTCCGCGTCGACGTAGCGGGAGACGAGCGCCGCGTCCACGCGGTCCCGGTCGAGGGCCTCGACCCGCTCCCGCACCGCCCTCGCGATCTCCTCCGCGGTCTCGACGCCGAGTTCGGTTTCGGCGACGAGGCCGCGCGCGATCGCCTCCTCGGACAGGGGGCGGGCCCGGCCCTCCAACCCGTCCAGGACGGTCGGCGGCCCCGGCTCGAAGAGCGTCCCCTGCGCCGGCGGCTGCGGGACCTCCTCCGCCTCGCGCATCTTCGCGCGCCGCTCGCGGTAGAGGATGTAGGCCTTCGCGGTCTGCGCGTGGCCGGTCTCGATGAGCACCTTCTCCACCATGTCCTGCACTTCCTCGATGGTGGGACGGGTACGCCCGTGCTCTCTCTCGACGAGGTGCGTCTTGTCGAGGAAGTACGTCTTCTCGAGGAAGAGGGTGACGACGGACGCCAGCTCCTCAGCCAGGAAACGGTCCTCTCCCCCGACGGAGAGTGCGGCCTTGTAGATCGCGTCGGCGATCTTCGATTCGTCGAACTCGACGAGGCGGCCGTCGCGCTTCCGGACCTGCCGGATCGTCCTCATCTGGCCGGGCTCAGGCATCAACCCCTGGCCTTCCCCTTCTTACCTGTCTTCTGGCGGCCGCCCTTCGCTTTCTCCACTTCCGACACGAAGTCGTCGAGGTCCTCGAACTCGCGGTACACGGAGGCGAACCGGACGAAGGCGACCTTGTCGAGCTTCTTCAGCTCGCGCATCACCTGCTGGCCGATCCACTTCGCGGTGACTTCCTTGTCGAACTTCTCCGTGATCCGCTCCTCGATCCCCCGCGTGATCTCGTCCAGCTGCTGGATCGACACGGGGCGCTTCCCGCACGCCATCAGCATGCCGGACATGAGCTTGCGGCGCTCGAACGCCTCCCGGCTGCCGTCCTTCTTGACGACCCGGATCGGCGTATCCTCGATCCGCTCGTAGGTCGTGAACCGACGGTCGCAATCGAGGCATTCCCGACGGCGCCGGATCACGAAGCCGTCCGTGGACGACCGCGAATCGATGACCTTGTCGTTGTCCGCCTTGCAGAAGGGGCAACGCATGAATGGACCTCCCCGGCGGGACGGTGAATCACCCGATCGTCTACCCGGACGATCTGACCCCGACGTCTACCCTATGTTGGATGTCGCACAGGATAACGGCCCTACATGTCGTGCGTCAAGGTCCCGAGGGGAGGTTTAAATCCTTGATTCAGCGGCCCTTCCGGAAAGACGGCGACGGGACGCCCACCTCGCCGCCGTTCTCCTCCTTGAAGAGGACTTTCTTCACGACCTTCGTCTCGAAGATCGACCACACGGAGGAGACGGTCATGTAGAGCGCGGGCCCCGCCGCGTAGTTGTAGAGCATCAGCGTGAAGAGGACCGGCATCCACTTCATCATCCGGTGCATCGACTGCTGCTGCGGGTCGGCCGGCTTCGGG
>JBDLIY010000515.1:0-2937 GCA_039714635.1 Planctomycetota bacterium | reverse complement strand
GGCACCGACCAGGGCCGCGAGCCCGATCCAGATGCCGGACGCCGGATCGGGCAGAAGGTCCACCCACAGGCCGCCGACGTCGCCGGCCCGGACCTTGGACCAGATCCCCTCTCCGCCGAGCCAGGAGCCGAGACCGAACAGCAGACCGACCACGATGTGGAGCACGATCAGGAACATGAAGAGCGTGCAGGACACTCCGAGGGTGGTGCTGCCGATCGCTCGCAGCACCTCGCGGCGGATCAGGCCCTGTCTCGTGACGAGGAAGTCGCCGTGGGTTCGCAGGTGATGCACCTGGCTCTCGGCGCGAAGGTGGTCTCCGTCGCGGTGGAGTTCCAGCTTGTACTCGTTCCCCCTCCGGATCCGCTCCTCCCGCTCCTCATCGCGCTCCTCCCGGTCGCTCTGCTCCGGAGCCCGGATCGTCGTCAGCGAGCTCAGACACGAGCCCAGGTAGCCGCCGCCGGACACGGTCGACACGTAGTCGACGAACTTGAGGAGGCCACGGGAAGTCATCGCCTGGAGGACGCCGAGGCAGAACGTGGCGGAGCGGATGCCGCCGCCGGAGAGGCAGAGGCCGACGAGGTTTCCCTCGATGTCCTCGCAGGACTCCTTCAGGCCGGCGGCTTCCCTTCGCCGCCGGAGGTACTCGAGTTCGGCGTTCCGCACCTTGTCGGGCAGAAGGCGGCGCCCCTGGAGTCTCTTCGATGTGGTCACAGGATCCCCATCCCCTGCCGTCCACACGTGAGAATCCCATTCCCCGGATCCGGCCGTCACCCCCCGCTTCCACCGGTCGGAGACCCATCCTAGCCGCGATGCATTCGCGTGAAAACCCTGCGGTCACTTCGTCTCGGGCGAGACCCCGGCGAACGTCAGGTCCGTCACGTCCGCCTTCATGAACGCATCGATCGCGCGGATCAGGTGTGCGTGCGGGACGTGCGGGTCGGCGTAGAGCACCCCGCGCAACTCGGGCTCCGCCCCGGGTATCCCGCAGCTGGACTCCCTTGAGCCTGCGTGGGGAAGCGGTCATGCGCAAGAATTATCCAACTTTATCTAATCTGGATAATTTTGGCCAATTCTCTTAACCTCCTCCCTATGAACGTCAACCTCTCACCAGAGCTCGAGAAACTCGTCCAGGACAAGGTCCGATCCGGGCTCTACGCGAGCCAGAGCGAGGTGGTCCGGGAAGCGCTGCGATTGCTCGTCGAGCACGACGAAGCCCGCCTCGCTCACCTGGAACGAATTCGCGAAGGGGTGGTCCAGGGCATTCGGGAGGCGGACCGGGGTGAGTTCCTCGATGGCGCGGACGTCATCCGGGAGATGCGCGCACTCCTGAACGATCGACGGGCGGAGAGGGCATGACGGCGCGCGTTGAGGTTCACTCCGAGCTTCTGACGTGGGCTTGCGAACGTCGTGGCCTCGACGTCGGCTCCGTGGCGGAGAGGTTGCCGGCCTTCGATGCCTGGATGAACGGCGAACGACACCCCACACTCCGGCAATTGGAGCAGTTCGCCCGGATCACGAACACACCGATCGGGTACTTCCTCCTCCCATCGCCCCCGGAGGAACCGGTACCGATACCCGACTTCCGTACCATGCGACGGGCGGACGTCGATCGACCCAGCCCGGATCTCCTCGACACCATCTATCTCTGCCAGCAGCGGCAGGAGTGGTACCGGCTGTTTGCGCGCTCCGCGGGAGAACCTCCGTTGGGGTTCGTCGGCTCCGCCACTCTCGGGGCCCCCGTCCGTGAGACCGCACGAGAACTGCGGGAGGCCGTCGGGTTCGATCTCGATGCACGGCAGCGGATGGCCACCTGGTCGGAGGCGCTGCGCTGCTTCATCGACCTCGCGGATCATCACGGCGTCCTGGTCATGGTGTCCGGGGTGGTCGGGAGCAACAATCGGCGGAAGTTGGACCCGGAGGAGTTCCGCGGGTTTGCCCTCACGGACGAGTGGGCACCGCTGGTCTTCATCAACGGGGCCGACACGAAGGCGGCCCAGATGTTCACGCTCGCACACGAACTCGCTCACGTCTGGCTCGGAAAGTCCGCACTGAGCGACGTCGCTCCCTGCCGCGGGAGGGGGGCGGATGTGCCCAACGAGACCGAAGACTGGTGCAACTCCGTGGCCGCCGAGTTCCTGGTACCACTCTCGGTCCTGAGGGAAGAGCTCGACTCCGGGGGGGCGCTGCGAGAACAGATGGACCGGCTCGCCCGACGCTTCAAGGTGAGCACTCTGGTGATCCTGCGGCGCATGCACGACGCGGGAGTGCTGTCGCGAAGCAGGATGTGGGAGGAGTATCGACGGGAACTCGATCGCTTGCGCGGGCTCTCCTCCCGCGGAGGAGGCGGGGAGTTCTACCGGACGCAGACCGCTCGGACCGGGCGGCGCTTCGCCCGGGCGCTGGTTGTCAGCACTCTGGGAGGCCAGACCCTGCACCGCGACGCGCTCCGGCTTCTCGGATTCTCGAAAACCGAGACCTTCCAGAAGTTCGGCGCACACCTCGGGGTCGTCGGATGACGTACCTTCTGGACGCCAATGTCTTCATCCAGGCCAAGAACCTCCACTACGGGTTCGACTTCTGCCCGGCCTTCTGGGACTGGCTCGACGACGCCTGCGGCAGAGGGCTCGTCACCAGCATCGAGAAAGTCGGCGATGAACTCCTGGCGGGCGGGGACGATCTTGCCGCCTGGTCCCAATCGCGCGGAGAGGCCCTGTTCAGGCGGCCGGACCCGACAGTCGTCCAGGCTCTCGCCAGAGTCAGCACATGGGTGACGGATCAGGGCTACGAGCCGGCTGCCCTGCACACCTTCCTCCAGGTCGCGGACTTCTTCCTCGTGGCCGAGGCCCTGGCTCACCGCGGGCCGGACGGCCACGGCTTGTGGCGGGATCCGGATGGCGGAAGGGGAGACCGGGGCGGGAAATGTCGCGCGGGTGTGGG
>JBDLIY010000514.1:0-2940 GCA_039714635.1 Planctomycetota bacterium | reverse complement strand
AGAATACCATGCCCTTCTGGCGCACCTATTATCATCTCGTCTGGGCCACCAAGGATCGCGAGCCACTCATCCAACCTGACATTGAACCGCGCCTGTTTTCCTATCTACTCAACAAAGCCCACGAGTTTGAGGTGGCCACGAGCTTGAGGTGTGCGTCTATGCCATCAACGGATGGGTGGATCACGTTCATCTCATTGTCTCAATTCAACAATGACCCATTTATCCAGCAACCGGGACGGATCCACCGAACTCGTCGTCGTGGACGGCCGGCCGAGCGAGTTCGACGAGCACGACTCCCCGACGAAGTTCCGGTTCGGGGATCCCTCCGTCGTCTTCCGGGCGCGGGGCGACGTGACGCCGATGGTGTTCTCCCTCGCCTGGTCGATCGGCGGCGACCTCGTGATCGGCTACGCGTTCACGAGCACCACGTCGCGCCCCGACGGGACCTGGCGGAACCTCACGCAGAACCGGTGCGCCGTTCGGCCGTACGGGGGCGAGTTCTTCGACGTCCTCGTGGAGGAGGACGAGATCATCGGCCGCGACCCGTCGGTCTCCCTCGTCGGGAAGGGCGGGAACATGCGCGTGTTCTACGCCTACGAGTCGCGGGAGGGCGTGCGGCTCCGGGTCAGCGAAAACGGGGGACGGGCGTTCTCCTCCCCGATGGCGATCGGCGATCGCGCGGGCGTGGATCCGACCGTGATCGCGCGTGACCAGGACGGGAAGCTCCGCGTCGACGTCCTCTGGATCGCGATGGGGCGGAAGGGAAACGAACTCCACCTCCGCCACTGGGACGACTGGGACCTCGGTGCGTTCGCCGACTTCCGGCTGACCGAGGCTGTCATGACGCCGAGCGCGGACCTGCCGCGGGACGGGAAGGTGCCCGGCGCCGAGGTCGGCATCTTCGTGCCGGATGCCGGCTACCGGATCACGGAGGTGGCCTGGTTCGGTTACGACGCCGTGCTGGACGGGGACGACGTGGTCATCGTCTACGACGAACAGACGTTCGATGCGTGGACGATCTGCTACGGTGCTCCTTTCCTGGAACGATCGCTGGATGGGCCGATGACGTTCGGGGCCGGGGCCGAGGACGGTTTCCAGGCCGCCGAGCCGCCGCCGCTGGCGCCGGGGATGACGGAGCCCGTCGCCCCGCCGGACCCGGACCACATGCACCAGCTGAAGTTGATCCGACTCGACTGATTTTCGCCGGGAGATCCATGGGCAGCGAAGACACGCCGGACCCGCTCCGTGTCATGCGGACCACGCCGCTCTTCCGCGGTCTGCCGGACGAGGACATCGGGGCGCTCCACGGCATCGCCGGCGCGCGGAGCTGGGAGAAGGGGCAGACCATCTTCCGTGAGGGCGAGGAGGCCCAGGGGTTCTTCCTCGTGCTCGCGGGCCAGGTGAAGCTGTTCAAGCTCAACCCGATGGGGAAGGAACAGATCCTCCATATCCACGACGCGGGGGGGACGTTCGCCGAGGCGACGCTGGCCGCCGGGTCGCGCTACCCGGCGTCCGCCGTGGCGACCGCCGACTCGACGGTGCTCTGCTTCCCGCGCCGCGACCTGCTCAGCCTCGTCTCCCGGCGTCCCGCCATCGCCACGAACCTCATCGCCCGGCTGTCCCAGCGGCTGCGGGAGATGGCCGCGCTGGTGGAGGACCTCTCCCTGCGCGAGGCGCCGGGCCGGCTCGCTCGCTACCTCCTGGAACTCGCCGGCGACGCGGACGGGCCCGAGGTCGTCGTCTCCCTGCCGGTGAAGAAGGGGGAGCTGGCGGCGTACCTCGGGACGCGGGGGGAGACGCTGTCCCGGGTGTTCCGCAAGCTCGGCGATTCCGGAGCGATCGAGGTGAGGGGATCGACGGTCACGATCCGGGACGTCGAGCACCTCGCGGACATCGCCGATGGGGAAACCGGGGTCTTTTGACTTGAATCAAGGCCCGGTTCCCCGGGCTGCCGTAGGATCCTCCCGTCCAATGACGAGGAGAATCCCGTGAAGCGCCCCATGGTCCGGTTCATCGAAGAGAAGTGCGACGGCTGCGGCGAGTGCGTCCCGTCCTGCGCCGAAGGCGCGATCCAGATCGTCGACGGCAAGGCGAAGCTGATCGACGACCGCTACTGCGACGGCCTCGGCGCCTGCCTGGGCGACTGCCCGCAGGGCGCGATCGTGATCGAGGACCGCGAGGCGCCGGAATTCGACGAGGAGGCGGTGAAGCGTCACCTCGCGCGGACGGTGGACGGCGCCGGGGCGGACATCCCGATCGCTCCGCTCAAGCAGTGGCCGATCCAGCTCCTCCTCCTCAATCCCCTCGCGCCGTTCCTGCAGGGCGCGGACCTGTGCCTCGCGGCGGACTGCGCGGCGTTCGCCCACTCGCGGTTCTCCGAGCTGTCGGGCGACCGGGCGCTCGCGATCGCGTGCCCGAAGCTCGACGACATGGAGCGGAACGTCCGGCACCTGGCGAACCTGATCCGGGGCGCGCGGATCCAGCGCATCACGATCCTGCGGATGGAGGTTCCGTGTTGCGGCGGCCTGGGGATGCTAGCGCAGCAGGCGATGAAGCTGGCCGGCGTGGAGTTGCCGGTCACGTCCGAGATCATCGAGATCGGCCCGGCGTTCGGCGGGCGCGGGGCGATGCCGATGGGCGGCGGATGCCCGTCGACGATCCCGGCGATGCCCCGGTCGACACCGCAGAACCCGGGCGGTGGCTGACCCAGCATCGGCTGAGGCCGGTCGGCCTCACACGATGTCTACCTCATGGGGAGTCAGGGAAAATCCAACGTAGACACGCCGAAATCGCCGCCCCCGGCGACCGTCGCCCCCCTCGGGAGTCAGGGAAAATCCAACGTTGACAGGCTGAAACGGCCGCCCCCGGCGACCGTCGCCCCCCTCGGGTGTCAGGGCAATTCCTGCTTAGCTGGGCGAATCGCGGTGAAACGGTCCTGAC
>JBDLIY010000513.1:0-2945 GCA_039714635.1 Planctomycetota bacterium | reverse complement strand
GGCGGGGATCGTCACGATCGGGGGACTCTACACGCGGTGGGGCGGCACCGGCGGGGCGTGGGCGGCGCTGGTGGTGGGCGGCGGTATCCCGCTCTACGGCGTGATCATGCAGAAGATCAATCCGGACCTCGTCCCGCTGAACGGCCAGGAGCTGTGGGCGGCGGGGATGGCGGCGGCAATCACCGTGTACGTGCTCTTCTCGATGCTGAAGCCGAAGAAGTTCAACCTCGACCGCCTGCTGCGTCGGGGGAAGCACGAGGTGCCGGGCGAGAAGGAGATCGTCACGAAGAACGTCGGCATCGGCTGGCGGATCTTCGCCATGGGGCCGGAGTTCACGAAGGGCGACCGGGCCCTCTACATCGGCACCTACGTGTGGACCTTCCTGAACATCACGGTCTTCGCGGTCGGGACCGTGATCAACCTGACGACCGACGTGTCGAACGAGGCGTGGCTCGCCTACTGGAAGATCTACGTCTGGGTGCAGCTGAGCATCTCCTCCCTCGTCATCCTCTGGTTCAGCATCGGTGGCATCCGCGACATCCGGAGGATGATCCGGACCCTCGCCACGCGCGAGCGCGACGCGGACGACGATGGTTTCGTGAGGGAGGAAGAATGACGTTCCGCCGGCTCGACAGAAACCCGCTGATCACGCGCGACGACATTCCCGACATCCCGCCGCACGTGATCGACCCGTCGTCCGTCTTCAACCCCGGCGTAGTGAAGACCGACGACGGCGTCCGCTTCCTGCTCCGTGTGCAGACGCGCGGCCGGCGGACCTTCCTGGTCCCGGCGCGGAGCGAGGACGGGATCGACATCGAGGTCGCGGACTTCGTCGCCGACGTCGACGGCCTCGACGCGGTGGGGGAGGAGGTCTTCCACCTCTACGACGCGCGCCTCTCCGTGATCGACGGGCAGGGGTACGCCGTCTTCGCCGCGGACGTCCCGGGCGCCTGCCGGCTCGTCACCGCGAAGACCGATGATTTCGAACGCTTCGAAGTGATCGGCGTCGACGCGAACGAGGACCTGCGCAACGGCGTGCTCTTCCCGGAGAAGGTCGGGGGCCGCTACCTGCGGCTCGACCGGCCGAACGAGGTGGACCTGCCGGGCCAGCCGGGCTCCGGCCACCGGATCCGGCTCTCCGAGTCGGACGACGCAGCGACCTGGAAACCCGTCGGCCCGGTCATGGCCGGCCGCTGGCACTACTTCGACGAACTGATCGGAGCCGGGCCGCCGCCGCTGAGAACGGACGCCGGGTGGCTCCTCGTCTACCACGGGATCGCGACGCACTTCGCGTCGTCGAACATCTACCAGGCCGGCGTCGCGCTGCTCGATCTCTGTGACCCGACGAAGGTGATCGCCCGCGGGATCGACAACGTCCTCGAGCCGCGCGAGCCCTGGGAGCTGACGGGCCAGGTGCCGAACGTCGTCTTCCCGACGGGGCTCGTCGCGATGGAGGGGGAAGGCCGCGAGACGCGCGTCCTCCTCTACTATGGCGCGGCCGACACCGTCGTCGGCGTCGCCGAATCGACGATCGGGGCCCTGATCGACGCGGCGGTCGAAGGAGGGTAGATCCGTGAGCGCGCCCGCGAAGGTCTTCGTCGTCTCGCACACCCACTGGGACCGGGAGTGGTACCTCCCGTTCTCGAGGTTCCGCGTCCGCCTCATCGACGTCGTCGAGGAGGTCCTCGACCGGCTGGAGAACGAGGACGGATTCGAACACTTCCTCCTCGACGGCCAGGCCGCGGTGCTGGACGACTACCTGGAGGTGAAGCCCGCGGACCGGGAGCGGATCGCGGCGCTGGTCAAGGCCGGGAAGCTCTCGATCGGGCCGTGGTTCATCCTGTCCGACACGTTCCTCGTTTCCGGGGAAGCGACGGTGAGGAACCTCCTGCTGGGAGACGAGGTCTGCGCGGAGTTCGGCGGCGCGTCGAAGGCGGGCTACGTCCCGGACGCGTTCGGCCACATCGCCCAGATGCCGCAGCTGCTCTCGAAGTGCGGCATCGATTCCTTCGTCTACACGCGCGGGAACGGCGACGAGATCGACAAGCTCGGCCTCGAGTGGACCTGGCGCGCGCCCGACGGCAGCGAGGTCCTGGCCGTCCACCAGATGGAGGGCTACTGCAACGCCGCCGCGCTCGGCCACGAGGAGCTGTGGCACGCCTTCACGAAGCGGAAGGTCGATCCCGATCGCGCCGTCGCGAAGGTGCGCGAGCTCTTCGAGAAGATGGACGGGGAGTCGGACGGCCGGATCCGGCTGCTGATGAACGGATGCGACCACCACCCGCCGCAGCGGGAGTTCGGGCGGGTCCTCTCGGCGCTCCGGGAGGCGTTCCCGGAGACGGAGTTCGTCCACTCCGACCTCTCGTCGTTCCTGGAGGCGCTCCGGGCCGAGGGACGGGAGGCGAAGTCCTGGTCCGGGGAGCTGCGCGGCGGGAAGCGACACCCGATCCTCTCCGGTGTCTGGTCGGCGCGGATGTACCTCAAGCAGGCGAACGACGTCTGCCAGACGTTGCTGGCGGGGATCGCGGAGCCGACGCTGGCCGCCGCGCACTTCCTCCACGGCCGCGACTACCCGGCCGGCACGCTCGACGCCGCCTGGCGGCAGCTCTTGCTCAACCACCCCCACGACTCGATCTGCGGGTGCAGCATCGACTCCGTCCACCGCGAGATGGAGACGCGCTTCGCCGGCGTCGTGCAGACCGCGGAGCAGCTGCTGATCGACACGACGAACGCGATCGCGCCCAGCTTCGCCCCGGACGCGACGGACGACCACGAGACGGCGATCGCCGTCGTCAACCCGCGCCCGGTCCGCCGGACCGAGGTTGTGGAGCGGCTCGTCGTGCTCCAGCCGGAAGGCCCGGACTGGGCTGAACTCGGGCTGTACGACGAGGCGGGGAACGCCGTGCCGTTCGAGGTCTCCGAGGTGCATTACGTGGAGCGATTCT